>JAGXOB010000007.1:45842-57345 GCA_019894735.1 Promethearchaeota archaeon
ATAAAATATGAACTACTTAATAATATAAGTTTACGACCCTTATAAGAATCAAATTTTATCTATGTTTTGAGATGTTCGAAAATGAATGTTAAAAATTTGTCCAAACAAGAAGTTCAAGGAAACCTGTTAAGCCCACTACCCGTTGCTTTAGTAGGTGCTCAAGTTAACAATAAACCAAATTATCTCGTAATTGGATACATTTGTCCATTCAATTTTGGGAAACATATTTTCTTTAGTTTGTATAACATACGCTACACTCGAAAGGGTATTCACGATAATAAGACTTTTGGCGTTAATATCCCATCTGAAAATCTAATTAAAGAAACAGAATTATGTGGAACGAAATCCGGGCGAGATATCGATAAGAGCGCTATCTTTGATACTTTTTATGGCGAGCTCAAAACTGCTCCAATGATTTCTCAATGCCCAATCAATATCGAATGCGAAGTAACCGAAATTCTCGACTACACCCCTAACGAAGGAATTATCGGTCGGGTTGTAAAATCGTATGCCAACCCAGAATACCTAACTGATGGCAAACTTGACTGGAGGAAAGTTCATCCAATTCTTTGGGTTACAGGTGGCGATTATAATTTCTATAAACTTGGAGAGCGCATAATACAAAAGAAAGAATAATTTAAATTGAAGCAGAAAATTAAGATCAGAGTTAAAAAAATAGACTTCCAAAACTTACTAATACGTACCCTATCGCAAATAGAGCCGTAAATCCTACGATTGTTAGAAAAATCGTATATATTTTCATGAAATCCATTTTTTTTTCCCCCTTGAACCGTTGTTCACTCTTCTCTACCGAAATAGATTATATAAAAGTTATGAATATAGATGGGACGATTATAACTTTGACATACAAATTATTTAAAACTTATTAAATTAACAGTATTTAATGACGAATACAAAAATGTCCTATAATCCGACTTTAATTAATCCCATTGAAGAATTTACGGAAGTGAAACCAAGTAAAATTCATGGATTGGGGTTGTATGCAAAAAAATTTATGCCCAAGGGAACTGTTTGGTGGCATGCTCGTGAGAAAGATGTGTTGATAGTTACTAAAGATCAATTCCTAACGCTTGATTCCTCTGCTAAATCGTCATCAATGGAAAATTATATAACCCTTTTACTCACTTATTCGTATTACGAACGTGACTTTGACTCATTAGTATTCTGTCTGGACAATTGTAGATACGTTAACCATTCTCCTAATCCTAATTCGGGAGCACCTGAAGATGAGTCTCCATTTCGCTCCGTAGCTCTACGAGATATACAAGTCGGAGAAGAATTAACCGAGGATTACTTAAAATACACGATATGCAACTGGTTGAAAAAATACAATGGCTTGTTTGATCCAACTTGTTGGTAAACTAAAAGTGATTACAAAAAATTAAAAAAAAAAAATTAAAATTTCAACTTTTCTACTTTTTACAAAAATGTAAACTATAAATATTAACCTATACCTTCTTTAATCACGAATGAAATCCAATATCGGTCTAAATTTCATTCTAAGCGTAAATGTGAAAAAAATAAAGGAGGTAAAAAATATGGTAATCATTGTTGTTGAATCAATAATACCCCACGATAAAGCTACAGAAGGAGGAAAAATGTGGCTTGAGGTCGCAAAAAAATTCCCTCCCGATAGATCCATAAGTAAACAGCTCATGGTAGCTATTAGGCCTTCGAGTAGAGGAATGATCTCACTTGGCGCCTGGGAAGTAAAAGAGGGGAGAGAAAAAGATGCACTTGTCCGAATGAATAACTCAATGTTAATGTTCACCGAAATCCCAGGATATAAATATAGTATTAAAACGTTCTTGTCTTCGTTTGAAGCGATGGGTCTTTTAGGACTAAAACCACCCGAAGACTAATGCGTAAAAAACTTACATTTTTTTTTTTTATAATTTTTAGCAAATATTGAAATGCGTGCTTATTTTCCTATTATGATTTTTTAATAAATTCATTACAGAAATTAGAATAAAACCTATTCACCTATCAGGATTTGCTCCCAAAGATTTCTCCTGCTTTTAATTATGATAGCAAGCGAAAAAGACCCCCATATCACCCAATTCAGTATCCTCGCGATCAGAAATCCCAGACTAATATCCCCATCTATAGCGAAAACAAGAACCAGAATTCCAATTATACTATACGGGTCTACAAAAGGCCAAAAAACGGGATTATATGGATGCATCGGAAGGTCTAACAGAATGTGGAAAATATTTCCGAGTAGACAGGAGAATATAAGAACCGGAGTTAATTTACATGCCTCTTTTACTTTAACCTTATCGAGTCGAAATATCAAAGATGCTAATATCGGATAAAAAAGAACTGTAGCTACCGTTGATATTAATGTTCCGATAGTTAACGCGCCAATCAAGCTGTGCAAGATGAAATGATCTGGGAAAACTCCATTAAAAAAAATAAATAGAATTGGTACCTCAATATCAGGTATAATTGAACCAACAATTAAACCTGGCAAATTCAATCGTTTGTCAAGTTTTGAGAGCCCCTATGCGACAGGATAATGCAGCAGTGTGATTGGTATTTTTAAACACCTTCAGTCTTTTTTATTAAAATAGTTCATTTATCTATACTTTTTCTAATTAGCTTAATTAATTTTCATAGAATCAAACTTTTAAGATTTATTGTATTTCAAGCGCTAATACGATGGCATTATAAATAAAGAAATAGGTAAAAAAGGTATAAAAAAACTGATGGGTAAAAAAATCGTTAGAATAAAGGTAGAGATTAAACCAGGTAACAGGCTTCCATTTTTTAAATAGATATAGCCTAAGATTAAACTAATAAAGCTTGAACAGATAAAGTCATAAAGAATTGTTGTTATAATAAAAGCGTGTGAAATTCCGGGATCTAAATATCCAGGAAAAATGGGAATGATGTAGAAAAAGGCTTTTAAGATAATAGTAATGAAAGTTTGTAATACTAACGCCCATTTTTGGGAGTATTTACCTACTAACATTGTTAGAATGATACCCCGGTGTAGTATCTCTTGCCAAAAACAAAAAGTAAAAAGACTTAATAAACTAATTATCATCATTAGGTAACTTAAATTCAGTGAAAGTATTCCTAATATTGATTGGGTTATAAAGTACATAATGAAGATCGAAGTAATTGTAAATAGAATTGTTTTAAAATATTTTTTAGAGAAAAAACTTTTCAACCAACTCAATCCTGTGCAATCTAAATTTTGTTTGAACGGTTGTTTCCCATACGGAAGTCCTACATACTTAGGAATGAAATATAACAATATAAAACCATAAATAAGGTTTGGTATTAAGATAACTAATAAGATTTGAATTACTATTTCCAGATCTCTAATAAAGGAACGTGGGAAATAATAGTAATAATAAGGGTCTATTAAGGAATTAAGCATTGCTATAATAAAACTTACAAGAAAAAACAAAAAGAAATTGATAATTAGTAAGATTACTATTGAAAACCAAATATGTTTAGAGAATATTGTTGGTTTAATATTTTTTTTAAGCATTTCTTCATTTGAAAAAAAGCCCTTATTAAAAACATTCAATTTAGTTATCGACTCTCTTTGATAAACTGGTAACAGAATGTTAAAAATTAAGAGTGAAATTAAGAATCCCAATATTATAACCGCCCAAAATAGAAATATCATACTATTGTTATCCTGTTGGTATAAAAAATTTATACCAAACGAAGTTATCCAAAAGAAAAGGATGTAAGGCACAGATACAATTAATGTCCATTTATACATTCGGTTTTTTGGATTATAATCATCTAACACATAAAATTTCGGTCTCTTTTTGCCGAAGAAGTTAACTCTTAAAATAAAAATGATTAACAAAAATAACCAAGCAAATGGTAATGTGAAAAGAAAATTAATAAAAATCGCGATAAAATTCGGAGAATTAAGAAAAAGTAAGGATGGTAAGAGAGTTGCACATGTTTGGATAATATAGATTAAAAATAATTTGGGTTTTGCTTGGTTTCGTGGAATAATTGGTAAAGCTGCTATAATGGATTCTCCAAGATTTTCAATGTTCATTAAACTATAAACTATTAATCCTGAAAGAATAGGGCTAAAAGTTAATATACCAATCCAATTTTGGAAGAAGCCTCTGTCAATTAAACTTACTGTTTCAATGTTTTTAATGCCAAACGCTACGATAAAAATAAAAGAAAGCATTATCGGCATAATAATTGACATAAAAACTTTAAGGTCCCGCGTGATTATACGAAGATCTTTGCGCAAATAAGCAATAAAAGTCT
Source organism: Promethearchaeota archaeon (assembly GCA_019894735.1). The sequence goes on from JAGXOB010000007.1 coordinate 50,121, forward strand.
TACTAGACTTTATTATTACTTCAACTTCTAAATGAGGTGATCTAGATGGTTTTATTAAGTAATTCGTTTTAAGCTTTGAAATACTAATTCTTTCAATTGCTTTAAACGCTTTTCTAGATATCCCATATGTTATAATGATTAATAGTGCAAAACCAATTAGACTACTTATCCAAAGTTGAAGTGATGCCTGATTAGGTGCGATAAATAAAGAAATTAAAAAACTGGAGTTAAGTGGAAAAGGTATGATACTCAAAATAATGTTAGTTATAGGTTGATATTCGGAATCCGTAAATAAAATGTAAAACGTTTGTAATGAGCCAAGAAACCATTGAATCAAGACATAACCAATGATGACGATAAATATATAGCTAAGAATATTGAATAAGCGAATAATTAGCGTTTTTTTTGAACTCTTATCGTTAATATCTAAAATTCTATTTATTCGTTCTCCAAATATTAATAAAATACTAAATGACAATACCATATTTATGAGAGATATTCCAAGGCATACCAAAAAAATTACTATGCTTTGGCTTCCAATTAGCATAGTAATTGGAAAAGCTATAACTAAAACTATTATTGGTAAGTCGTAACTTCGAAATAAAGTTAAATATACTATTCTCAAAAACTTTTTTCTTGAAATGGGTAATGTTTCAAACCATTCAAAAATTTTACCTGAGGTTATCATTGCTGTATCCAGCATTCCCATTATGAAAAAACTTAGAAACTGTAATGAAAAATAAAGGGAAAAGAGTAAGCCCCCTATAAAATAAACGGTTTCAATTGACGGCGAACCCTGAGAAATAAGTCTGACAATTTCAAAATAAGTTAAAAGAGGAAGTACAGGTATTACTCCAAATGTAATAGCAAAAAATAATTTTGTAAAAATTACTTTCAACTTTAATCTAAATGGATGGTGTATATATTTTTCTAAATAATACGATTTAGCTCCTCCTTTTGATAACACTAATTCTTCAACAAGTAATTCTTTACTAGCATATTTTGCTAAAAAATATGGTTTAAGTCCCTTTTTTTCCATTCGATTTCTATATTTCATCTGCTTTTGAATTCTATAAAAGACTTCTCTAAAGTAATATTAATCATGTAGAAATATAAAAATAATCCTATTTACTATTTTATTCTTATATAACCGTATTTTTTCCGTAATTCTTACTTACATAGTACGTACGAATCGATTTAGAAAAATCCAATCCAAAATAGGAGAAAAAATAAATCTGAAATACTTGCCCATTTCTTAATTGGAAATTAGTTTTAAAGGAAGAATAATAGTATATTTATTTGTTATTTTTTTGTTAACATTTTGAAATCCTTCCTTGTAGTACGATTATGAATGTTAACTATCAAGTGACTCTGATATCATAACTCTAAAGGATCAAGAATAGTGCCCGCGGTCCGTACTATAATCCTTCATTTTTCTAACTTGATGGAAAGAGCTAACGATATCTTTCGGTAAGGAATTTCGAGATATCTTTTAATATTAAGAAATAGCATTCTAAAAGGGGAAATATTTATAAGTATAACTAAAATAAATTCGTTTATAGACGATCAGTCTTGTATCCAATAGCTATTTAAATTTCCTCATAAATGAGAAATCCAGTTGGTAATAGATTAAGTTAACCTTAAACCAAATAAACCTAACGAGAAGCCAGATAAATAAATAAACTGCTGCTAAAATTCTAATGAGAGAAGGACTTAAGTAGGTGGAATCATGATTGTATAAGTTAAAAACATAAAAAAAACCATAACGCCCCCTAAAACTCCAGCAATGGTAAATTTGACGTTCTTAGATGATATTCCATGAATTGATAAAAAAATCCACCCTACAAAATACGCAAATAAAAATATTTGTCGTATTCTTGCTTGAATATCAACAAAAGCATATGGAGTTGATGTAAAGGTCATAATATAAGCAAAAGTGAAATTCAACACAAAAAACCCATTGCAAACCAAAAATATCCAAGCTGAAACCCTGTATTTATTGCCAATTGAATCTCTGTTTACTCTTCCATACCAATACATCATAAGTCCATATGTTATAAAAAAGGGAAGTCTTCCACGCAAGCCTGTTAATAACACATAAATTCTAAATGTAATAATCTCTGCTTCAGTAGAAGGTAAGCCAGTAACAGAAGGAACAGCAAAACGAATCAATATAAAAGCAATATTTATTATACTAAGACTAATTAAGATATTCTCTTTCCGCATTTCCTTCTCTGCTATCCCTGACCAGAGTAGTATAACATTTAAGGAAATGATCGCAAATGTCTCAATAAATATAGATAACAGGGTAAAGATATCTGGAGGGAATGGGAAATATGCGAAAGTTAATGACATTTTTATCACTTTTTTAATAGTTATATGTGGTTAGGATAAGACGATATTTAAAGTAAATGTAATAACTTAAAATATGTCAACAAAGTCCAATTAATCAAATAGAAAGAATACAGAATGAAATGTATATAAAGGAAAGTAATCTAATTGTTAACTACTAACCATTAAGTTTTTTGTGGTGACAAAAATCATATGAAATTAAATGCAAAATTAAAGATATTAATATCAATTACTTTTGGTATTTTACTCATTTTAACCCCAATCAATGCAAATAATAATTATATTACTGATAATATAAACAAACATTCAGATAGTAATAATCTTATAATTTCTGCAGTCTCGGGAAAAATTCATATAAAAAATAATTGGACTGCCGTGAAAGATGCGATCTTTGTACAGGTAATGGTACTTTTTCTGAACCGTATGTTATACAAGATTTAATTATAGATGGTGGAGGATTGGGAAGTTGTATCTGGATCGAAAATTCTGATGCATATTTTAAAATTTATAATTGCACTGTTTACAACTCGGGAAATTACCCTCATGCAGGAATACGATTCATAAATGTTACACATTCTTCATTGCTTGGAAACAATTGTTCTTTTAATTTTCGGGGAATATTCCTAAATCGAAGTAATAATAACATCATTTTTGGAAATATTGTTACTTATAACATTAATACAGGGATGTATTTATTTTATAGTAACGATAACAACATTTGGGGAAACACCGTAAACAATAACGAAGATCACGGGATAGCAATAATGATGTATAGCCACAATAACAATCTTACGGGAAACTTTGCTTTTAATAATGACGGTTATGGCATCGATTTAGAAAACAGCAACGGAAATCTCATTTTAGGAAACTATGCCAGTGATAATAATTGGGGAATTCGCGTGCTTCATTGTGATCATAATAACATTACCAGGAATATTCTAAATAGCGAAAATTATGATGGAATATATATGTCTTACAGTAATGATAACACCATACTGAGAAATGTGGCAAGTTATAATAAACATAGTGGGATATCATTAAGCAGAAGTAATAATAACAATGTTACTGGAAATACTGCGAATAACAATGAATGGAACGGCATTGCATTAGATCATGGTGGGAATCACATTGTTTCGGGAAACAATGCAAGTTATAACGATGCTGCAGGGTTATATATTTTTATCAGCGACAATAACAACATCTCTGAAAATGTATTAACTGGAAATGATGTTTGTATTTATGAACATGAAGACTGTACGGGGAATATCTTTGAAAATAACAATTGTACCAGTGGAAATGGAGATGATGGAAATGGAAATGGTGGAGAACAAGCAATTCACGGATATAACTTATTCATTCTATTTGGTGCGTTTTCCGTCGTAGCAATCCTTGTTAAAAAAAAGCAATAATTAATTATTTTCTTCTTTTTCTTTATTCAAAAAAAAACGGTCCTAATTTATTTAAATAAAACTAAAAAAAAGAAAAAGTTCATGTTATTGGGATTTGGGGGGCTTTAGGTTTACCCTACGGGCGTTCTTATTTTCGCAATTTTCTCGTTCTTTCTTCAATCACCTCATTCTTTACGTTAAATTATATTTTTTTGGTTTTTTCGGGTTTTTGGCTAAATTTAAACGGTTAAATCGTAATGGTAATGTCAATTATCAAGTGACCGTGATATTAAAAGTTTAAGCGTTCAAGAATGGTGCCAGCGTTGTTGATTATTATCCTACTTTTCTTATATTCTTCCATTTTTTTTACCTCTTCTTTTATTTGATTTATTTTTTTTGTGTTTTTTGTTTGGTTCTTTTATTGGTTCTTATTGGTGGTATAGTAATTAAAAAAAATTATTATTAAAATCTTAAAACTAAATTCTCTGGGTTGAAACCTTTCGCAAATTTTATTTCTTTTATCGCTTTTCTTTCCATGATTTTTTTACCTCCTTTTTTTATTCTTTTTTTGGTTTGTTCCTGGTAATTATTTGAAAAAAAATTAATTTAAATATTTATGAGGCCATTTCTGTACCCCATCATTCTTGCGTCATTACGCGCTTTTACATAGTTGATACATTTGATTTCTTCGGTAATTTTCGCGTTTAATTTAATGTTATTGAACACTTTTCTAAGTTTCTGTTTAATTGATTGTGATTCAGCTTTTTCAAACGCAGGCTCCTTGACCCGCACCTGAGACTCCAGAATCTCAGGTGCTTGGGTCTGGAATAGAACCTGGCTATCGATGCTGGCGCTTTTTTCCTCGGCTTGTGCCATTTTTTTTATCACATCCTTTTTTTTATTTTTTTAATTTTTCTTTGTTTTGTTGCTAATTTGATTAAGTTCAAAAGTTCTTATATAGTTTGACTTTCTGAAGTTCGAACGAACTTCGAACTTTGGCGCGAATCGCAAACCTTAAATATCTATAGAACCATAATATAAGTATGAGTATCACAAAATATCCACCTGAAGGGATAATTACACCTATGAAAATCAATAAAGATTTTGAGTATATCATACTCTGGATGCTCTATAACAACGATCACTGCACATGGTCGGATTTCAAATCAAAACCTGTAAACATAAGTCCTGCAACATTATCAAAATATTTGAATATTCTAAAAAGTAATGGATTTATTGAGCAAGAGAAGAAAGGGGAGTATAGAATAACGTCTGATGGTCGTAGGCAATATACTGACTTACAGGTAAAAGGTTCATTGGATTCTTCTCTAAACTATCCTCCTGAAGCTATTACAAAAACGAGGGAATACGATCATTGGATATTATGGATGGTATATAATAACGCGTATTGTAAATGGTCGGATTTTATTGAGCCCCCTCTTTCAATCAATCAATCTTCACTATCTAAAAATTTGAATATTTTGTTAGATAGAGATTTTGTCGAAAAAGATAATCGCGAGTATCGAATTACCAGGGACGGTGAAACAGAATATTTCAACATGTTAAAAAAATACGATTTAGATCGCCAATCGATATTGGATGAAGAAAGCAAAAGAGTCGAAGTGATTACAGAAAAGGTAGGAGACTTCTTTGATGAATATGAAATAGCAGACGATGAGATTAGATATCGATTTTTAAATATGGTATTAAGGTTAGATTATACTAAGGTTGAGGCCACCTTATCAGACGAGGTGGATTTTGATAAAATTTTACTGTTTTTGTCAATTAATCATCCCGATAATTATCCCAATTACATTACAGCAAAAGATTTTGCTTTGGAGTACGATATAAAACTTACAACATTAAATTTTTTCATTGAAAAAATCGTGGAAGATAAATTGTATGCTATTAAATTCTTTAAACTATATGTCAACGATAAAATTACGTATTACATCCAAGCCGAAGAGAGATTGGAAAAAATGTTAAGCGTAATTATCGAAGATTACATCAGAAAATTTACATATTTAAGTAAATTCCAAAAAAAAAATGGAGCCCAATATCAATCTCCGGACATAACCCAATTACTCGATGATGTCGTTAAAGATTTATGTAGCAATATCCTCCATGAAGACTTAAAACCATCGCTCAGAAAGTTTCTGATAGAATATATAGAGCATCTTGCCTATAAATTTGAAACGGAGAAGAGTTTAATCGATCATACCGATAAAATAAAGGGTATTGCGTTTCAAAATGTGTTCGAAGTAATTCAAAGTTTTGGAACTTCGGAAGCAGCGAGTTCGGCAAGTAAACCTATTGACAATGAAGCATATTATTTTTTACACAATAGAATTTTTGACACGTTGGACATAATCTATTTATCGAAAATAGATTTCTTTCGCATGCCTGAGTTTAAGAAAGATTATTTTCCTAAAAATTCGGAGTTCTTAGCGATTATTGAGGAAAAAATGACGAAAGGAAGCCTAGCGAAAGTGCATAGTATACTTACAGATAATATTGATAAGTTGAATGACATCGAACTCATGATTCTTAGAGATATTATATATACTTATAATGGAGAATTGGAAAACTCAGAGGAGCTAACTAAGAAAATTATTGAGAAATATCCTGACGAGTATGTTGGGTATCTGTTTCAATCAATTACGTATTTTTTAATGGGGAGATTCAAGGAAGCTTTGGCTATCGCCGATTTAGGGTTGAGTCATGTATTTAACGTTTTGTTGGTCTCTCAAAAAGCGCAAATTCTTATTAATTACGATCACAAAAAGTCTATTGAAACTATAGAGGAAGTGATTGGAGATTACCCTGATAATTTTGCGATACTACGTACGAAATTTTTAAGCGTAATGACTGATAAACAATGCTGTATAAAAAATATTGAGACTCCCGAGGAATTGATAAACTCTCTTATAGAATCGTATCCAAAAGATTTTGAATTGAAAATCTTGAAAGGATTGTTATTTATAGTGACGCATAAATATAAAGAGGCAAAACGCTGGATTAAAGAGAATGTTAAGATTATTTTCGTGGAAGATAATCCACGTATCGACACTGCTGCGTACTTAATTTTAGCCTTTTCGTATTTAGCCAGAGGAAAATTTGAAAAAGCATTAACTATACGCAAAACTGCGGAATTTCACTATCCAAATCACCCGCTTTCCCATATAATCACTGGTTTAGTTCACGGTTTTAATCTAGTGTATAACTTTAACCCCGAAAAAGTAAATCGAGACCTTTTTCAGGAAGGATTTGAAAAAGCAATATCCATTCAACAAAGTGAGAAGAAGCTATCTCGATATTACCAACTGAAAAGTTACATCCTAAACGAAACAGATGGTTTCGACGAGGCTGTAAAAGCAATTGATAAAGCAATTGAATTAAGCCCAGAACACTACGACATTTATGGTACTAAAGCTCACATATATCTAACTCATACTGATAAATTAGACGAACTATTAGAATTCTAC
>JAGXOB010000080.1:0-5205 GCA_019894735.1 Promethearchaeota archaeon
GCGTCTGAGGTAACTCGATCCGTACCAACAATTACTTTATCTACTTTTCCAAGTCTCATTAAAAGCCCTGAAGAGGTGTCAGTGATTACTTTTACGGGAATTTTATCGTATTGAAGTTCGTAGGCAGTTAACCTTGCCCCTTGTAACCTTGGTCTCGTTTCGTCTGCGATAACACTAATATTCTTACCCATCTCGATAGCTGCTCTGACTGGTGCTAAAGCAGTACCGTATTGAACAGTAGCTAAGGAACCCGCATTACAGTGTGTTAAGACCACATCACCATCTTCCAACAAAGCAGCACCGTTTTTACCTATATTTTTATTAACGTTGATATCTTCTTGAGCCATTAATTTGGCTTCTTCAATAACAAGATCAGAAATGTTTAAAGGATTGTCGGGGAAAGAATTTATAATCTTTAAAATTCTATTTACGGCCCAAAAAAGGTTAGATGCGGTAGGTCTTGTACTGCGTATTATATCAGCAGCTTCCTCCATTTTTTTCAGGAAATTTTCCTTTGTAAGGTTTTTATATTCTATTGTTGCTAAAGCCATACCCATCGCTGCTGCAACACCGATAGCAGGAGCTCCTCTAATATTCATAACTTTGATAGAATTTGCTAATTCTCTGAAATCGTCAAACTCTAGAAACTCAAGCTTATGTGGTAGTAGAGTTTGATCAATCATCCTAATTTTGTTGTCGTCTGTCCATTCAATTGAAGGAATCATATTAATCTTAAATATTACAAGATATAAATAATTAAATTAGTAACATTTTCTAATCATAACGTTTAAGTTTTGAAGTATCATTTAGAGCCTTAGGATATCATGAAACAAATTTCTCTGATCAAAAACCTTCAAATTCATCTACCTTGGGATAAGTTTATAGACGAAATGGAAAAGCAAGGTTTTTTAAAACTAACCTTTATCAAAACCTCTAATGTATCGGAGAGTAAATCCAATTTTCAGTCCCTTCAAACGGGATTTGTTATGCTTGTTGGAGATCTAATACAAGCAAGTGCTATAAGAGACACTTCACTACTACATGTTAGACCGTATATTGTGTTTAGACCAAAGGTAGAAAGTCAATTACGAGTTATCCTTAAGCTAACACAGAAATTTAAAATCCCAATTACATTTGCTGGAGGAAAAACAGGGCTTTCTGGAGGATATAGTAATTATGGTATCATTATTGATATGATAGATCTTCATTCCTATGAAGAACCTTTTATATACAATTTTAAAAATAATACTGTTCGAGTAAATCAAAATGTTCTGATATCAGACTTAATTAAATATACGCTATTAAGGAGCGAAAATAAATTAATCTTTCCCGTTCAACCAGCAAGTTCTCTCAAGTTACCTGTGAGAGTAGGAGGTCTAATAGCCTCTAATGCAAGTGGAGTTACATCAGGAAAATTAGGTTCTGTCGAAAATTGGTTAGAGACAATCAGGATAATGAAACCAGATGGATCTTTAGATGAAGTAGATAAAAATAATTCACTCTTTTCTAAAATAGTAGGTGGAAATGGTTATTTTGGAGCGATATTAAGTGCTACATTTAAATTATACCATCCAAAAACGAACTTAAAACAAGCCATTTTGTATGGTTATGATATAAACCTTGCTTTTAATGGATTACAGTCTGTTTTAGATTCAAAAATCTTTCCATTGGTCAGTGAATTTGTAATATCTGAACAAACTCTTCCCGGAAAATTTAGCAAACTTGGAGAAGAGATTAAGGATAAAAACATCAAGTGGGCAGCTATTATTAAAGGATCGGTTAATTTAGTTGAAAAGTTTATTGACACTATGAAAGAACAAACTCCTTGCAACTGGAAGATATTAAGCGAAGAAGAGTTCCAAGAATATCTCCAAGAACGGTCAACTTTTGCCTTATTAGTCCAATCAGAAGAGAGCACATCAAATTATATCGCATTTCCGGGGTTTGAAGATATATTAAGTGAGCCAAAAAACTTACCCGAAGTTATAAAGATGATAAATGAAATATTCGTAAAGAATGGTTTTCATGAAATTATTTTTGGATATGGTCATATTAACTTTAGGAAAGGTCTAGGGCTGCTATTACATATGCGTCTTCCTGTTCCGATAGAGCATTTTTATAAGGAGAACCAAGCGAGCTTGAAAAACGTGTGTGAAACTGTTTATGATGTGATTCTCAATCTTAAGACGAAATTCGAAATAAAACACAAGGCTGAACATAGCCCTGGTTCTTTTAAAATATGGTTGAATCCTAATTTCAGACGATATCTTAGAGAAAAAGTCAGCGAGGGAGTAGCATTTACTAATCCTCACTTATTAATTTTTGATGAATTATTGATAAGAAGGTTTAAATCTTCGAATGACGATTTGTCAGAAGTGGATAGTGACGATAATTTATCCAACGAAGATAAGAAGTATCTTTTTGTTTCAGCAATGAATTTATACTTATCAGGAGAATAATTTTAGATGTTTAAAGAAAGGATCAAGGGATTTTTCAAATTAATCAGAATTGAATTATGTTTATTTGGTACTATAGGTTTTTTTGTTTCTGGTGTACTTGCAGAAGATTTAAACGGATTTCAGATTGAGTTTTTCATTGGTTTTTTAATTATTTTCTTATCTGAAGCAGGAAGCTTCGCAATTAACGATTTTATCGACTTCGAAATTGATTTAAGCAATAATCGAAGTGATAGACCATTAGTCTTAGGCTTAATCAATAAAAAAACTGCCTTATTAACTGCGATAATACTCTTGTTAATTGATATTATATTAATTTTATTCTTAAACGCTTTCGCGGCGCTTTTCGCTCTAATAAGTATTCCCTTATTTTATGTCTACAGCTTAGGGTTAAAAAAAAAGATATTAGTAAAAAATTTGTTAATTGCCTACTCTTATAAAGGGACGATTTTATTTGGTTCTCTTGTTTCAGATTCAATTTTAGAACCAATTATTATTTACTTTGCTGTCATGGGCTTAATAATCGGACTAGGCTCGGAAATCATGTTTGATATTGCTGATGTTGAAGGTGATAAAGAACTAGGTATTAATACGATACCAAACAAGTTAGGGCTTAAATCTTCAGCAAAGATTTCTGTTGTCTTTTATTTTATAATAATAGTCATGGATCCATTACCATTTTTTGTTTTAATTGATTCCAGACTATATTTTGATCCGTTATTTCTTATACTCATCCTGATACCAGTAATTTCCTATGTTTTCTTATCACTCTCACTATTAAAAAATCAAACAAAAGAAAATACCTTAAAGTTACGAAAACTTATCTTTGTAATAATGCAAACAGGAGTATTGGCTTATCTGATTGGAGTACTTGTCTAATTATGAAAGCTTAAGTGAAGAATGGATAATAAAACAAACAAATTGAGTAAAATCATTCGATCTCCGATAATTTCTTGTTCTCGTAGAACAGACATACCGGCATTTCTCATGGATTGGGTACTAAAAAAAATTCAAGTTGGTTATGTAGACGTAGTTAATCCGTTCAATCGTAAGCAGGTGTCGAGAATATCGCTTAAAGATAAGGATGTAAAGTGTTGGGTGTGGTGGAGTAAAAATTTTAATGATTGGATTAAGATGTACAAGAAACACCCACAAGTATTTAAATCTTATAAGGGACATTACTTTCAATTTACGATTAATTCGCCTTCTGAATTAGAGCAAAATCTTAGAGTTTCCTTAGAAGAAAGATTTTCTCAGTTAGATTGGTTGATCGACGAGTTTGGATCGAAAAGCATAAGCTTTAGATTTGATCCCATCATTTTATACAAGAAAAAGGATGAGAAAAGAATAACAAGTAATCTAGATAAATTCGAATATATCGTAGAAAATGTCTCCGCTCTTGGATTGAAGGAAGTAATATTTTCCTTTGCGACGATGTATTCAAAAGTTAATAATCGCATGAATAAAAGAGGGTACATACCCGTGAATCCCTCTTTAAAAAAGAAAAAAGAGATTCTCAACTCTCTGTTAGATATTTGTTATAAATACAATATAGAAATGGAAGCGTGCTGTCAACCAGATTTGATTGATACTACGGGATTAAAGCAAGCTCATTGTATAGACGCCAATAAAATTGAGAACATGATTGGAGAGGAAATTCAAAAAATTAAAGACACCGGGCAAAGAAAGGGCTGTGGTTGCTATAAATCCAAAGATATTGGAGGGTATTCAGGTATATTTCGGTGTAAGCATAATTGCGCCTATTGTTACGCATCACCGGCAAAAAATTAAACTTCAGTAATACTTTTATACAGATAAAACACATATAAAAATTGTCATTTTTGTCAAAAAATGATGCGAATTTAATAAATCAAAAATATTTAAGGTGATAGAGATGGTAATAGTTATGATTACGGCATGGTTTCCTCATGCTCAAGCCTCTGAGGCTGGGAAAATTTTCATTGAAGCCTCGAAAAAATTTCCAGGAGATAAAACCCTTTCCAAACAACTCCTAAATAATGCTGTCGCTATAACCAAAGAAGGATATAAAACAGTAACCGCAAATGAAATTAAAGAAGGGAAACTCAAAGAATATCTCGCTCAACTCAATAAATTCTTAATTTTTGTCGCAAAAGGTCTTGAAGGTTATAAATGCCAGGTTGAGATCATGTCCTCAATTGTCGAAGCAATGGATGTTCTAGGGCTCAAGCCACCAGAATAAATTAAAAAACAATAAAATCTTTTTTTTTTTCTTACTAAACAAAAACCTTATAATATTAATACAAAACTAATTATTTTAAGTTTAGAATTATTAAAACCTATATTGGTGTTTAATTGTTGACTTTAGAACAAGATATTGAAGACATGTTGATCGAGGGAGGAGCAAAAAAAGTCGGTTTTGCTACGCTCGAGACTATGGCTGGCGGACCAACAGGAGCGGACATCACTTATTTACTTCCCGAAGCGCAATCAGCAATCAGTTTTTACGTGCCTTTTAATAAAAAGATGATATTAAAATATTTAGGAAAAGAAAATCCTAATATTCGTGGAATACATGAAGAAGAAAATATCAACATTCATAGAATAATATGGCGTGTATCCCAACGCGTTAAGGAATGGTTAGTCGAACAGGGTTATAAAGCAAAGTCAGTTTTTCCTAATAATAAATATAGAACTGACATCCCCGGATGGCAAGTCACTCTACCCCCCGAACTCTCGTTAAGGTATCTTGCTGTTCGAACTGGAGTGG
>JAGXOB010000080.1:5302-10135 GCA_019894735.1 Promethearchaeota archaeon
AGCGTCGTTTGGTTGGTCTGGGAATGTTGGCACGAAGGAGGATGGAACTGCCATTATTCTAGGAGGTATCGTTACCGACGCAAAACTTGAGCCAACTCACCCTATCCCAGAATCAGAATCTTTTTGTGACGAGTGTAAAATCTGTACAAAGGTCTGCGCGTATCAAATGTTCTCACCTGTAGAAGAAACTGTTGTAACTATAGGGGGTGAGACATTTAGTTACTCTAAGAGGATGAATAAAATGCGCTGTTTTCTTACATGTGGAGGATCTAATGGATTACATTCCTCGGGAAAGTTTTCTACCTGGTCTCCCGGACGTTACGATTACCCCGAAAACGATGTAGAAGTATCTCGCCTGATGTCTCTCGCAATGACAAGTCAAAAGAAAAGACCTCCTATTAAAGATTGTTCAAGCGGTTATCAACCAGCGTCTTATGGTGGAATGGCTACTATCCAACTCACTTGTGGAAATTGCCAGTTTGTTTGTGCGGGTAATCCTAAGGAAACGGCACAACGATACAAAATACTGGTTAATTCTGGTTGCGTTATTCAGAATTACGATGGTGGGCTCGAAGTTTATTCAACAGAAAAAGCAAAAGAATTGTTTGAATCGATGCCTATCAAGCATCAACGATTATATCATAAAGATTATAAAAATAAGATGAAAAAATTAAAAAAAGAGGTTTAAAATAATGCAAATAATGGTATGTTATTTCTCGAATACGGGAAATACAGAAAAAATCGCTAAAAGTATTGTGGAAGGATTAGAAGGTGAAGAAGTAGAGCTTATAAAAATTGAGGATGCAGATCCTTTAACCTTGAAGAATTACGATCTTGTCGTATTAGGTTCAGGGATATACGGGGGAAAACTTAACAAAAAAGTAATAGATTTCATGAAAATTGTAAATAAATATCCGCCAAGTTTTGCGTTTTTTAACACTCATCAGAGTGCTACTTCTTACCAGAAAGCTTTCAATAGAATAAGAGCCAAAATTGAAGAAAACCAGTCAAAAATAATAGGAGAATTCGACTGCGTTGGCGAAAATCTTGGCATGCCAAAGGAAACTATCCTCGGTATGTTAGAAAAACTCCCTCCTGAAGAGAGGAAAAGACAAGAAGCTAAAATAAAAGAGACAGTAGGTCACCCTAATGAACAAGATCTTGAGAATGCAAAAGCATTTGGCAAGTCTCTTATCAAGTAAATATTTTGTTCTACTTTATATTGTTATAGAAGAGTATTTACTTATCTATAGTTTTGAGTTATGGTTATTATGAGCCAAAAAATGAATGTATTATTTATTATGACAGATCAGCATCGAGCTGATCATATGAGCTGTGCAGGAAATCCTGTTGTGAAAACACCCAACTTAGATAGACTTGCTAAAGAAGGGATTAGATTTACAAATGCATTTTGTGCTAATCCAATGTGTATGCCCAATAGAGCCTCAATCTTTACGGGAGTTTATCCTAACGTTCATGGTTGCCGAAGCAATGGTATTAATTTACCAGATACCGTTGAAACATTCATCGAGGCCATGCGAAAGAGTGGATATATTACTCATAATGTAGGTAAAATGCATTTTCAATTTTATATCCCACCTTTTAAACGCAAAACAAAATCTGCAGAAATGATTGGATATTGGATGCATGAAGAAACATCAAAAGAAGCTCACGATACTTTTCCTAAACCTTATTATGGATTTGAAGAATGTGAAATTACTCTAGGCCACGGTGATTTGTGTGGTGGACATTATTTAGATTGGCTAGAAGAATTGCGTCCAGGTGCTACAGGATGGATGCGTAAGAGACTAACATTGAAATTCTTTGATCAAGTCTACTATAAAAGCAATATGGCTGTCGAACATTATCCTACTATTTATTGTCAAGAGAGAACAACGAATTTTTTAGAAAAACATTCAAAAGGAGAATTTGGAGACAAGCCATTCTTTCTCTGTTGTTCCATTCCAGATCCTCATCATCCCGTCTGTCCTCCGGGTGAATATAAGGATATGTACAAACTCGATGAGATTAGTCTTCCTTCCACCTTTTATGATATTAAAAATATATATAACCATAAGTTTTTAGGTCCGTTAATAAAAAATCCGCTTTTTCGTGGAGCTATGCTTAGAGAATCTGACGAAAATGAAGTTAAAGAATTTACACGCTTAACTTATGGTTCAATTTCATTATTTGATCATGCTATTGGAGAAATTCTCGCAAGTTTAGAAAAATTAGGATATGCCGAAAACACAATAGTAATTTATACGAGTGATCATGGGGATTTAATGGGAGATCATGGCATGATATATAAAGGACCTTCACCCTTTAGTGGTTTATTGAATGTTCCCTTAATTATGAGGGTTCCAGGAGTAACTAAACCTGGAAGTGTCACAAATTCTTTAGCTAGTTCTATTGATTTCGCAAAGACGATCTTAAACTTAACAAAGATTCCTAATCGTCTTCATTCTTCATTTATTCAAGGAGTTGATCTTACGCCAATACTGAAAGATCCCAAGGCGAAAGTAAGAGACTGCGCCTTTGTAGAGGAAGATGAAGAATTTGGACCACTAACGATAAGATTAAGGCATTTAATCACAGAAACCCATAAAATCACAGTATATGCGGGTTTAGAAGATGCCGGAGATATCTATGACCGTATAAATGACCCCGATGAATTAAATAATCTATGGGATAAGGATAGAGACTTAAAAGAAAGACTCGTAACAAAAATATTACACGAAAATTTAAAAGCTCAAACAAAAATACCAAAAAGACAAGCAAGCAGCTGATTTATCAAAATTGGAGATAAGTTGAAAAACTACCCTTTTATTTTGATTTGTAATCTAAAAGATATTTGTGTAAATCCCAAAAAGGAGGGAGCACTCCCAATTCGGCTAAAACATCGTAAAAACAAAAGGATTCCCATAAATCGATGACTTTTCCTTCCTTTATATATATTATAGCGGCTACTTCGAACTCGACTCGCTTATTGGTAGGTTCAAAGCCCCAACCCTTTCCTTTGTGAGTTCCAGACACCTTATACCGAACCCAAACTTTGGTTTCTTCACCCTTGATCTCAATAATTTCGTGCTGTAAATCTGGAAAAATTGAGCGAAAATGCTGTATCTCGTGTTTGATTAATGTTAGACCGTTCTTGTCGGTGTGAATCCAGTCAGGCTTGTAATTAGAATCAACAAGCGTATCAGCAAGGCTTAAATCGGGTTTACCCCACATATCTATAATCCATTTTCTAGCAATACTTTCAGTTTCTTCAATCTTCATGTTAATCCTCAATAAGTGTCACTATCTTATCTCTGTTATTTCTTTTTCAATAAAATCTATTGCAGATTATCTAATAAAATTTTTTCAAAATCCCCATTAGGAAAGAAGGTAGAAATTTCATATAATGGTATTAATTAATTTATATCATCTCTTTTAAATTGAGTTAAAAAACTAAGAGGATTTTAACATGAAATATGAACCAACAAAAGCTTCATTAAGAAAACACGAAGTACCGGAATGGTTTCATAACGCAAAATTTGGAATTTTCATACACTGGGGATTGTATTCCGTACCAGCATTCGCGGTAAAAAAATTAAGTTTTTCAGAATCACAAAATATAGAAGAGGCATATTATTTTAAAAACAATCCATATGCTGAGTGGTATCTTAATACACTAAGGATTTCTGGGAGCCTGACACAAGAATATCATAATAAGGAGTATGGAGAAGATTTTTCTTACGATAAATTCGTACCAATATTTAATGAAGAATTAAAAAAGTGGAAGCCACAGGAATGGGCGGAATTATTTAAATGCGCAGGCGCTAAATATGTAGTGCTTGTAACAAAGCATCACGATGGATTTCTTTTATGGCCTAGCAAATATCCGAATCCCTTTAAAGAAAATTATTCAGCTAGTAGAAATATCATCAGCGAACTCACAAATTCGGTAAAAGATAAAGGTATGAAGATGGGATTTTATTATTCCACTTCTTTTGATTGGTCTTTTAACCCAGAACCAATTGATGACCGTACGAGTGATATGACTAATGGGATTACTACCCCCGAATACACAGAATATGTAAAACATCACTGGAATGAATTAATTGATGATTACGAACCTTCTATATTATGGAGTGATATCGGTGCACCACCGCTTCTGGATATTTTCGAACTTTTCGCAGAATATTATAATAGGTTTCCAGACGGCGTAATAAATGATCGCTGGGATAAAATATTTCATAAAGACGGTAAAGTGCTCAAGATGAGACGAACTTTTTTTTACGATTTTACTACACCCGAGTATGAAAGTTATAATATCATTAAAAAGAAGAAATGGGAATCGAATCGAGGGATTGGGAATTCTTACGGGTACAATAAAACGGAAAAAGAGGGTGATTACTTATCATCGACTGAATTAATTAGGATGCTTGTAGATATTGTTAGCAAAAACGGTAACCTTTTATTGAATGTTGGGCCTATGCCTGATGGGACTATACCTGAAGTACAAAAACATGTATTACAAGGGATTGGTCGTTGGTTAGAAATTAACGGGGAAGGAATTTATGGAACTCATCCGTGGGAAAGAGCAGATGGTAAGACAATAGATAACTCTAAAATTAGGTTTACGCAAACTAAAGAAATAATTTACATTCACCTCTTAAATAACCCAAAAGGAAAAAGCGTACGAATTTTATCGTTAAAAATTCCTCAACTTTCAACTATCACATTGCTTGGTTATAATGATCAACTATTATGGGAGCAAGATCAAGAAGATCTAATTATAAATATTCCCGAAAATTTAATAGAATCTCCCGTTTATGTATTCAAGGT
>JAGXOB010000081.1 GCA_019894735.1 Promethearchaeota archaeon
ATTTAAAGATTGGATGCGAACTTCAAATCTTTGCTCACGTTGTAGTACCCCCATTCCGTCTAATTTCAGGAAAAATCCGAGAATCGTGAGTGTAAAAAACTATGTGATAATCTATAAACAATTCCTTAAGAAGAAATGAGAATTAAAAAGAAACATATTGAAATTAAAGGAACTTAACACTCTTAGCCTTTTTTAACAATTTTAAAGCGATATTAATCTAATTCTAATATTTATTATATTTTCCTAAATTCCAATATATACTAATCAAAAAAAAGAATACAAAAGAAAAATGAATCAAGAAAGAGTACAAGAACTCATAACACAACTTATTAAAGAGATTGAGGGATGTGATCAATTACGACCAGCGACGAGAGAAACTCCAAGACGTGTAGCTAGTGCTTACAGCGAGATTTTTGAAGGCTACAAATTGGATTTGGATAAAGATATAAAGATTTTTGAAGCTCAGTATAGCGAGATTATTGTATCGAAAGATATTAAATTTTATAGCATGTGTGAACACCATATATTGCCTTTTTATGGCACAGTTGATGTAATATATATGCCTGGAGAATATTTATTAGGAATTTCAAAATTCGCGAGAGTTGTTAATTATTTTTCGCATAGATTAAACGTACAAGAAAAAATGACTGATGATATTGCTAACTATTTAATGGAATGTCCCTTAAAACCAAGAGGAGTAATGGTTATTGTTAAAGGTACTCATTTATGCGAAATAATGAGGGGTGTAAAGCAATCCAACCCAATAATAATAACTTCTGCTATAAAAGGAATATTTAAAACTAACCCTACTACAAGATCAGAGGCATTAGAACTTTTAAGAATCTAAAAGTATTCATGTATTTTTTTGCATAGAGGCTCATTGTACAACAACTTAAAATTTCACATATTTCTACGATCCTGCAAAAGACTTAACATATAACGCTGTGTTATCAAATCTGAACTTACTTTTCCTAACACTTCCCCATCTTTCACAACTGGCATAGCTGATATCTGGTATTGTTCCAATTCACGCACGATGTCTATTAAAGAATAATTAGGAGAAACCGTAATAACATCCTTAGTCATAATTGATTCGAGAGTTACGTTACTTGCTCCTTCAGCGGTGGCCTGAGTTATATCCCAATCCGTTACCACGCCTATTAGTTTACCATCGGAAAGAACAGCTACTATACCACTTTCTTTGTTAATCATAAGCTTTGCTGCTTCTTGGATACTGCAATTAACATCTATAGTCGGAATCTGTACCATTATATCTTTTGCAGTGCGCTCTCTCTCTTTTGCAGAAAGTCTTTGAAGGCTAACGCGTTCAGCAGCCATACATGGTAACATATCTGGATTAGAAGCCAATAAATCAACTAATTCTATCATGTTGTGATGAATTACGTTCTCTCTGTATTCTTCTCCCGCTGTTAAACGCTTTTTAGATAGAATTGCAAAGTCTTCTTTATGATCTCTCAACCAATTTTCCACTGCTTCACGATTTCCTAATAATTTTTCTGGGATTTGAAGATTTTCTGGAGTATTTACAATGTGTTCCTGAGCAGCGAATATTACTCCACCCGAATTCACTAAGTAATCATTTGCTATCATCACACCCTTTTCACCATATACAATTTGTTCCATACGAGTCCGGGCGGCCTTCCTATTGGGATCGGGAGAATAAGTATTAGCACCTTCGATAATGACAGACCATTTTCCCATTCGATCAACTAACATTGAAGCGTTATCTGTAATTCTTACGCCTAGATAATTGAATATTGGGGCAGCAGGTATTAAACAAAAAGCATTTTCAAGTAGAAGATTATTTGCATTAGTAGAAAATTTAGTAGGGTGGTTATATCCTTCGGAACAAATTTGTTCATTAAAATAATTATTAACAACCATACCTGATTTCTCCCAAAGAGAAAAAAGAGATTCGATTGGTAAACCTTTTTCGTTATAAAGATATCCTTCTAAATCGCTTACGCCTATAACCTTAGCGTCAGGAATCCGTTCCTTTAATATCCGCGAAGCATGTGCTCCGACAGCTCCAAAACCTTGAATGATAATTGTAATATTTTCGCCTTCAGCTATTTCTAAATTCGCGAATTGTGGTAAAACTCTCATCCGCGGCATTATTTTTAATAATGTTTGCAGAGCAATTACAACACCTCCTGCGGCAGCGCCTAATTCATCAATCCGATTACCACCCATATCAGCTGGCTTGGATACAGCACTGTCTAAGCCATTTTCTATTGCAACTAATTTCATGTCTGCATCTTTAGTGCCGACATCTGGACCTGGTACGTAAATATCTTTATACCTGCGAATTAATCGAGCAAAACCACGAACAACTTCATCATGTTCTTCTGGGGAAATATTTTTCTCAACCACTATACCAGATTTTCCTCCCCCATAAGGAAGGTTTGCAGCTGCATTTTTTAATGTCATACCTCGGGCTAAATTATGAATATCAGCGGGAGTGATATCCGGTAGCATTCTAATACCTCCCATAGATGGTCTTCCCATCGAGAGATTATCAACAACTAAATACCCCCCAATTTCTAATTGTGAGTCTTCATCCCAGACGCAAGTGACCAATTGTGGACCGAGTTTATCACATACAATTCCTAACCTCGATAAAAGGTGTTCGTCAACATTGCTAAATTCTAAATAACATTTTCCGTGCTCTTTTTTAAGTCTATTTTTCAAGGTCGCTTCTGGTAAATTTTCGCGCAGATATTCATTCATTTTTTTTGGAATCATGGTGTTCTCATCTAATTAGTAATATTTAAATTAAAATCCATTTTTTGAATAATCCCTTATTACATATAATATGGTATATTTAATTTAGGTTTCATTTACTTATATGAATGATCACATGGTAAAAATTCATATTTTTTGTTTATAATTTAAGTAGATAGCATAATTACTTAATTCAAAATTAGATTTAGAAGGTATAATAAAAATGGTTACAATCATAGCAACATTAGAAGTTAAAGAAGGAAAAATGGAAGAAGTGAAAGAAGTTCTGAAAGAAATGGTTGCAAATATAAAAGCATCTGAACCGGGAACTTTAGAATATATCCCTCACACCGTTAAAGGCCGAGATTTCAAAAACAAAATTATTTTCTATGAAAAATATAAAGATGGAGAAGCTATGAAAACACACATGGCTAATTTAGCAAAAACTGGGGCAAAATTAACTCCTTTATTAGTACCCGGAATGGATTTAAAGACTTGTTTCGAAATCCTTTAAAAAAGTAATCTCTTTTTTCTTTTCTATTTTTATTCGTCTTGTAAAAATGGTTTTCCAAAGTTTAAACATAGCTCAGCTTTAGCTAATTCTCTTCCAATATAACTAATATGTTCTAGGTTTGTAGTAAGATTTAGTTCAAGTACTTTTTTGCTAAGAGCTTCAGCGTTATTCCCTATTAATGTTTTAAGAAGATTATCGTCATTAGAAAAAAACAACACATAGATTTCTTTAGTGTAGTGGTTTATGTAAAACTTAAAATAACCATTTTTATCGTGTATGTAACCACCAGAGTAATCTTTTACGGATATTGCATCAGACATATCAATTTCTGGAAGAGCTTGACTAGTTTTACCTTTAGCCTTGAAAATGTTGATTCCTTGGTTTATAGGAGGAGTATTTTTATATTTTGATACATAATTCAGTTTAATGCTCTCTTTTAATTCTCTTACACCTCCCATTAATTTAGTGCTGTGTTCAACTGTAAACAAGACACCCATATCTAATTCAATTGCTATACTAGCCAATAATCCATTTATTCCCACTGAATCTATATCCATAAGCTCTACTACGTTAGAGATGCCAAAAAAGAGAGGCAATTCTAGGTTTTTAGTTTCTGCTTTAGAAACTTGTTTTTTATATAAAAAATAGGTTTCAAGAGAGTTACAAATCCCTGGAGAGATAGGAGTTTCTAATAAGGGATCAGCAATTAACTTTTTAAACCCGTTTTGCTTTAGTTCTTGAGTTAATTTAAAAAGATTTTTAACACGAATTTCAGGTTCTTTTGGGAAATAGGCTGCTTTGATGTTTGTGGGTAATATCACAATAGGGATATCTCGAGGGAGACTTAAGAAATCTTTGAAATTTCCAAGATCTAAACTTAAGATTAAATCAACACCTTCATCTACAGCTGCTAAAATTTCGCTTTTTTCCATTGAATCTATGCTGATTAATACATTAAAGCTGTTTCGGATAAGATGAACAATTTCTTTTATCCTTTCGGGGTAACTTTTGTTTACTACACAACCAATATCAATAATATCAGCACCAGATTCTATGTAATGATTTACTTTTTTTAAGATTGCATCATCGCTTTTTTCTGGGCAGTTAACAACTTCAGCAATAATCGGTGGTAGTAGATTTTTACCGACCATTACATTTGAGGATTGCTCATTGATAAAAAAGGTGTGAAATCCTATATTTTCTTTAGCAAATTCAATTTGTTCCTTAACAATATCTTCGTAATCTTGTTCAACAGAAATCTCCAACATTTTATTTGCCGCTATTTTATTAGATAGTTTAATAGAATCAATACGTTTTAAAATCATGGGAAGATCCGATGCGAATTCGGGTCCTTTCTTTATTTCAATTGAAATTTCTTCCTCTAATTTGGTAGTATCCCATTGGATGAAACCTGGAAGTAGTACTAAATCATGCTCATTAAGATTTAAATCTTTCAGCATATCCCTAACTATTTTTTCTGACAAAAATGCAGAAATAGTTATGGGAGCTTTAAAAACTTCAATTTCCTGCTTTGTAATACTTGCTGTTATTTTCTTAATTATTGGATAGCTATTTTTACCTGTGATTATTAAAATTTTCCTAATTTTAATCACTCGATATTTGTTTTTTATCAAATGGGATATAAACATCATCAAGAATTGAACCCTTTGCTTCTTTTATTTTGAGATTACTTATAATGGGTTCAAGTTCTCCGCCTAGTAGTCCATTTGCTATGAAGGCAGCACCTTGAGCAGCGTGTTTTGAAAAGTGACCATAGGAACTCATTAACGTAACCGGAAGAAAATTGTCGAAACCTTTTATGATAATGTCTTTAATATATTGTAATTCTGTTGATCTTCCCGCAAGTAATATTTCAGTAATTACATCTTTGTTTGAATAAGACGATGAAATTGCGTAAACTGCTTTGGTTAATTCTGAAATATAAGCATTAAGGGCCAATCTTGTTTGTGCGTCTTTTTCAGCTAATGAAATGATTTCTTTTAAGCTTAAATCGGGGTGTCCCGCAATATAGGATACACCTCCGCTATAGATAACTTTTTTTTTAATATTTTTGATTAGATAAGCTAGTTCTCCATCAAGGCTTCCACAGGCTCTAAAACCCATAATGTTTGAACCGCCAATTCCATCAATAACCTGCCCATTTTCGATAGCTAATACTGAGGTGAAACCGTATCCAATTTCAACCAATATGAAATTAGTATTTTTAGGATTGATGTTTAACCTTTCCATTTGATCTCTTATTCCCGTTACAGCTGTGCATAGTTTATCTGCTGTTCCCATGTCGATTTTATTTACTTTACGGTACTTAGGAATTGTAGGTAAATGTTTTACCCCTGGAACAATAATAGCAGGAATTTTCTCTTTTCTAATCAAACGAAGGACTTCCCCTAATCCGATTAACTTATCCTTTTCCTTATTATTAAATTTTAATAGAGTTAAAAAAATATCGTCTTCAGTTATTTCTGTAACCTTTTTTAGAGGTAATCCAAATCCGCTTGGTGCTACGATTAAATCAATATTATCTACCGATTTTATGATAGATATGGCTTTACTAGGATCGTCTATTAATTCCATTGAAGGAATAGAAGTATCCAATATTACTTCTTTGTTGTCTAATCCAAAAAAATCCCAAGATTTAGAACCGGGATCTATACCAATTACCCGAAGCAATGAAAATCAAGTTCTTTTTAATTTACAAATATTAAAAGTTCAATAATTCTTTTTATTTTTATTAATTTTTAATGCTTCTTGATCGTAATAAAAGGATGATAAATTTAATATAAAATATTAAAGATTTTGGATATATTCTTACTTATACTATTGAAATTTATTATAATCAAGATAAATGTCGCTCAATCTTCAAAAAGATTTTTCATCTCTAGGTATTAAAGAGAACTATTTATATGAAATTTTGGCAACCACTTTTTCTATACACGAGAATTTAATTGTTCCAAATACAGCTAGCATGGGGATACGATTAGTAGACAATAATTTAATAAAGATTTGGCCGTATACAAGTACTACCACTTATAAAAATATTGTAAGCAATAAAATTCTTATAATAAATTTTGTTGATGATGTATACCTTTATGCTCTTACATCATTAAAAAATATAAATAAATCTAATGAAGTAGAAGCCTTAACGGAGCAATTTTATAATTATTTTACTCTTGCAACTAATGTTAAGGCAGAGTATAAGGAGATTTTGAAAAGATATACTCCATCTGATTCTGTTAACCTTCCTTATTTAAAACAAGCTTGGGCTATTATTACTTGCGTAGCAACGAATAAAAATAAAAGTCTAAAGTGTGATGATTATGGCAAGTCAGAATTAATGGAAATAAATCTGAAAGTTATTTCCTACGGAAAATTTAGGGAATCTTTTAAATTGTATAATAGAGCAGAAAATTTAACGTTAGAAACTATCGTTCTCGCCACTAAATTAAAAATTGCTACGGAAAAAAAAGACGAAACCTTAATCAGAAGAATTAGCAGCAAAATTGAAGAGAATTCAGAAGAAATACGAAGATTTGGAAAAAACAAGAATGCTATAAAGGCGATTGAACATGTTAAGAATTACATTAATGGATTAGGACTTTAGTTTTTATTTCTTATTTTTTCAATAAACATTAATGGGTATTTAAGTTCTTCAATCCACTCTATTTTTGCTGTGATTTCTACCGAATTAAACTCAAGAATGACTGCGGCAGTTATTACATTTCCAGTAATCTCATCGTACTCGAACTCGGTAGATTTATCACCTTGAATTTTCTCTCGGACAATGTTAATTTTAACGGATTTCACGTACGGTTGACACGAGATCGATGCTTCAATACCGTTTTCAATTGACTCAATAATACTAGGGTCCGATGAAATTGGCATCCCACATAAAATGTGATAAAGGGCTCCTAATTTTATACCTATTTCAAAGCATGCTCTTTCTCTATCGTTTATATCAGAAGAAAAATAGGTGTTTTCTTTACCATTTGACATTAGTTTTCATCTACAAATTCAATTTTTGCTCCGTTATTATTTGGTTTGCATAAGTAGATATACCCTCCTATCCCGTTAAGGCGCATCTGAACATCTTTTAAAAGTTTGTTAGCTTCCTCATCAGATTCTACAATCCCTATTACACTGGGTCCAAATGAAGACATCCCATATGCCTTTACTCCAGATTCTTCAAAAAAAGCGAGAGTCTTTTTTACGATTTCATGCTGTAAAGAAATTTCGATTTTTTTGAATCCTATGTTCTGTATTCTTTTTAATCCTTCCCCAAAACATTCCAAATCTTTTTTGATGATTCCTGGCACGATTTTCATTAAAATTTGGTGCGACACTTCGTTAACTTCTCCTTTTGGGATAGGAGCATGTGTTTGAAAAATACTAATTTCCTCGTCTCCGTAAGCTCCTTTCTTTACATTTGGAATAACTAACACAAATCTCCAATGCTCTGGAATAGGATATCTTAAGATTGTAATCGCAGGATTAGTTTCTTTTGAAGCTGAAGAAGGTAAAAATGATTCTTTCTCTTTTCCTTTGCCAAATTCGTGTCCTGCATCAACTATGAAACCACCATTTTCAAAACCCCTCCAACCTATCCCTGAAGTTCCACCTCTGTTGACAAGTCGAGTAAGTTCTTTAAGTGATGTATGATTTATGTTTTTCAACTTAGTTATCGCAACAGCAATCGCCAAGGATAATTGTGTTTTAGAGCCTAACCCTACATGACTTGGAAAATACCGTTTAAGGTTAAAATGGAAGTTCTTATTGTTAATACTAAAAGCCTTGAAAATTTTAAATGCTTGCTCGTTAATTACATCTATTGATTCGCGATAATACTTATGAGCTTCAATTTTAAATTCTTCCGCATGATTTGTTGCTTCAAATATTACATTAGGACGGTCTAACATGAGACCGATTCCGCCGTCAACTCGTCCAGTATATCCATTTTCATCGATTAAAGAAAGATGGATTCTACATGGGGTAGTAACTCTAATTTTTACCATTATGCTCTAAGAAAATAATAAATTTAGAACTATGAATAGGAATTCTTTCATTAATTTAAATATAATATAATTATGAATTTGGTTATAATTATATTAGAAGCTTGAAAGTATTAGAAATCCTATATTTATGAATCCACCGACCAAAAGGGCTAATCCTATTTCCAGAAGTGAGATTTGGGCTGCGTATTTCCAGTTTGTTTGTTTTGCAATAAGGATTATTGTTGCGAAACACGGAATATAAAGCATAGTAACCAGACTAAATACAATCATTTGAATAGGAGTTAATAATTCTAGAAGGCTAACATTTAAGGAATTAGCTAAAATTGATAAGAGAACTAGGGTTAATTCCTTCCTTAGGATTCCGTATATCAAGAACACACCAGTTATAGCAGGTAACCCTAACCATAAAACTGTGACAGGACTTAAAATAACATTTATCGGCTCTAAAGCATTGAATATTAATAATATTTCTAACACTATACCAAGGATTAACATTATAGGCATAGCTTTAAATATGAATTCTTTAGATCGAACCCATGTTTGTTTAAATATGACTTTGTAATTAGGTACTCGATATTCATGCATCTCCATAATAAGTTCTGTACATTGACCAGGTAGCGTTTTATTCAATATTCGCCCAACAATAAAAATAACTAAAAAATTAATGAGGAATAAAATTAAAATCCAATAAAATCCCAAATATCGTCCCACTAATCCTAACACGACGGTCATTGTCGCCGCACACGGTACAAGAGAAGTAAGAGCTACTGATATTTTTTTCTCTCTTTCAGTTTCCATTATTCTACATCCCGCGCATGCTGCCACATTACACCCAAATCCTAAAATCATTGGAATTATAGTTTTTCCATGAACTCCAAGGGAATGCATCATTCTATCCATAAGAAACGCGGCTCTAGGCAAATATCCCGAATCTTGTAGGATTTCTATTATGAAAAAGAACGGTATTACATAAACTAAAACACCACCAACAGCACCTAATAATCCCCCCACACCGCCATCCCAGAAGATTTTAACCCATACATTATCTTCACCAAAACTTACATAAATAAGGTCGCTCCAAACTATGAAAGCATTGTCAATTAAGCCAGCAATGAGATCTCCTACAGAAAAAGTAAAAAAATAAATTCCAAATAATACCGCAACCAAAACAACATATCCAAGAATTGAATGAGTAGTAAGGTGGTCAACAATATCACTAAAAGTTTTCTTTTTAATTTTCTTCGTTAATTTAGTTATTAGAACTAGATCTATTATTTTTTTTATATTACTATAGATTTCCGATGAGATTATTGTATGAATATCTTCGCCATGCAGATCTTCAAGTTCCTCTCGATATTTTTTTGATAATCTAATTATTGAATTTCCTTCTTCATTATCCTCAAAAATATTTTTAACTTCACTATCGTTTTCCAGTAATTTTAGTGCTAAAAACCTTGTAGGATAATTACACGAGGATAAAAATCGTCGATGACTAGTTATTTTTTCGATTAAACTTAAAATGTTTAATTCTACCTCTTTTCCAAAGGAACTAACCTGATTTAATTCTGGAAATTTGAAATCTCTTTTGATCGATTCCTTAAATTTGCTTTTATCGTGAATGTGTTCAACACGATAATAATGATGATCGTGATGTTTTGATTCTGCTGATTTTCTTCTTCTATAATGGTGGTGGGGATGACGATACACTACCAGCTCAATTGCTTCTTCTAAAAGTTGGTGGACACCAGTC
>JAGXOB010000082.1 GCA_019894735.1 Promethearchaeota archaeon
TCTTTAAAGAACGTGTTGATCCTTGTATGTAATTATCTAAATCGTTATCTTCAACGGAATTTAAAATTCTTTTAAAATTAGTTGATATTTCACCTAATATTGGGAGCTTATTGTCATCCAGTAAACACCCTAACTCTTCACTGGTCAGGTATTTTAAATAGCCACTGTGACTTAAAAATAAAATGACGGAAGAATGACCGCTCGAATATCTGAGTGCAATCTCTTCTTTAAATTTTTTTCTGGCAAGAGGATCTCCCACATCAGAAAGTCTTTTTAATAATGGAAACGCTAAATTTCTGTGAAGTATTCGAGTGTCATAATCGTTTTCGGCCCAAACTTGAATATTGGAACAATGTCCAGCAAATTCTTCTTCAGGAGTGATTAAGTGTTGTGATCGTGAGCCTTCTAAAGATTTATCAAGAACTTCTGCTGCTTCATCAATAGAATCAATTTGATCGTAATCTCTAACTCGATCAACAGGAATATTCAATAGGAGGTACATACATTGAGTAAATTTTCTATTCTTAACATAAATATTTGTTCTGTTGTTCTGTAATTTTAGTGTAAGGTAGTCATTGACTTTAAATTCTCTCACAGTATTTCTTACTGTGGAACCGATCGAAAAGATAGTTAATGTGATTAAACCTATTATGATTATTTGAGTGATAATCATGCTTCTAATGATTTAGGATTTTTGTTTTGTTGGAAATTATAATTATAAGGTATTTCTCATCAGTATTAAAAAAAATAGTCTATGCAAATTTATCATAAAAATTACTAAAATCTCAAAGAAAACCTTCTTAAGGCTTGATGATTGGAGTTAAGCAATTAGGACAAACATCCCAATTTAACCTAATTAGGTAATTGCAATTTGGATTAGGACATTCAATTTCTTTTTCTTCTTCAAGAATTGCTATTTTAAATGCTACGCTCAACTCACTAGCGGTCTCAATATCTCTAAGTAATTCTAATTCTTGGAAATTTATACCGCATCTTATGCAAATATTAGACAAATCATTTTTTAGTACGGTTTTTCCACATTTAGGGCAAAAACCCCGTAATAACTTTAAACTTTGAAATAATTCGGTTTCCTCAGATTCTGAAATGGAAACGAGATTTAAATCTTCATATCGCTCAGACTTGTTTATAATATTATATAAAGAGTTTTTTCCTCCCTCTGCTTTTAACAGTTTTTTAGACTGCAACGCAATATCCATCAAGGATGTCTTTGGAATTCCCATATCTAGGGCGATTTTAATTATCATTTTTTCAACCAACATTTCAAATGGCTCTTTTATTCCGCTGATCCCTTGAGATTCATTCACATCCCATATTAATTCCATTTCCAGTAAAATATTAGTTAAATCCTCAGCTAATTTATCTAAATCTAAGTCAGAGATCATTTTTTCTTCGGCTATGCTTAATTCAACTATCTCGTTTATCAAATTATCTTTAATTAATCGTATAGTAATCACACCCAGTACATCTTCCCTGTGGAAGAAGAATCTATCCTCGCCTCGACTAAACATATACAATCCTAAATCGCTGGACAATAGTCGATCTACATAGAAATCTATTCTTACCTTCTTTACGTTATAATGTTTACAAAATTCAGTAATTTCAAATTTAAAGTCTCTGGTTAAAACAGAATTGTTGTAGATGTAAAATAATGTGAGATACAAATCGCGATTCTGTTCAATAAGAAAATAATGTTCACCCATGTTAATAATGTTTCGAGTGATATCTGTTATTATGGATTCTGCCACACTAATTTCTTTGTAAAAAATTTTTAATTCAGAAAGATTCGAAATAAGATCATTAATTTCACTAAAATAAATCGATTCATCATAGCTTATGTAATCCTCACCAAGCTTTTCAATCCCTAAATCTGTTATAAAATAACGCTGTTCTTGTATGTTCTTTGAAGGATTTCTATAAATTCTTTTTTCAATGTTATTTTTAGAGATATGAAACTTTATATATTTAGATACCGTAGATCTACTCAAACTAGAGCATTCTATAATATTTGTGAATCGTAATGGGCCTAAATTCCTTAATAAATAAAGAATCCGTAAATCATATTGATCAATTTTTTTGATTTCTAATAAAACTTTTTCCTTTACCTTAGCAGTTACCGTGAATTTAGACATAAATAAAAAATAGATATTCAATAATATATACTTTTGGTTATACTTATACTTTAGTTTTATCTAGGTTGACTTTAAGAATTTATGAATCTGAACCTTGTTGTAGTTAAGTTTATACTTTTAGCTTAGTAGACTTCAATTTAATCAAAAAGACCTTTGTTTTTAATTACAAATTTTCATATTACTATAGTAAGACTTTACATAAGCATTAAAAAAATAATTCTAAAAAGGATGTGAAAAGTTAACGACCCAATATCGCTTCAGGTTAACTGGTGTTCCGCCAGACCAAGCTATTAAATTA
The DNA here is from genome assembly GCA_019894735.1 of Promethearchaeota archaeon. Next base: position 2,449 of record JAGXOB010000082.1, read on the forward strand.
ATTGAAGTAGATCCTAACCAATCGATAGCAGAAATTAAAAAAAATGTTCAAAGGGAATACAAACTTAATCCTATTCTCGCTATTCAATTTATCTTTAAAGGAAAAGTACTTCCTGATCAGTTAAAGTTCGCTAAAATTGGAATTCATCCAAAAAAGGATGTCATTACTGTAATGGCTACTCAAGCAGGCGGATAATATTTAAGTTTTATAATTTATTTTTTCTCTTTCTATTTTATTTTGCTAAATCTTTTATCTTTCCACTAACGAATACTAATTATGGGTCCTAAAACCAAAATCGCGATTCAAAAAATTAGAAATGAAGATGTAAAAACAGCTGTTTTTTCAGCCCTTGACCTTATCGATGCTCAAAAATTAATGCAAAAGGATAATATGGTAGTGTTACTGAAACCTAATATCTTAATGGGTAAACCAGCTGAAAGAGCTGTTAATACTCATCCCGAAGTTATCCGGGCTGTGATTCAGTGGGTAAAACAATTTAATCCTTCAAAAATATATGTATGTGATTCTGCTGGGGGTCAAAAACCCGGTATTACAGAAACTGCCATGAAAGAGAGTGGCATCCAAAATATTTGCGAAGAAGAAGGAGTAATCTGTGTACCTTTTGAAAAAACAGAACGTGAGATTTATGAAGTAAAAGATGCTCTTGAATTGAAAAAAATCTCAAGTTCTCGTTTGATTAAAGAAGCAGATTTGATCATTAACATTCCTAAAATTAAAACCCATTGGCAATGTATTCTAACATGTTGTATTAAGAATATGTTTGGCACCGTACTTCTCGCAAATAAAGCAAAAACCCATGCTCAAGCAGCAATTTTGGAAAGGTTTTGTTCGGCATTAGTAGATATATATTCTGTTTCTAAACCACAATTAACTGTTGTAGATGGGTATTACTGTCAAGAAGGCCAAGGTCCTTCTAGCGGCGATGTAGTTAAGCTTGATATAATTTTAGCAGGGTTCGATGGTGTTGCTATAGATTCTACTGTGTGTAAAATAATTGGATTTGAACCAAAGGAAATATTGTATTTAAAAAAAGCTGAAGAAAAAAAATTGGGAACAACTGACTTAGAAAAGGTAGAAATCGTTGGTGAAACTATTGAATCTGTTTATCGAAAATTCAAGCGTCCTAAACTTAAGCCAATATCAATGCCTTTACCAAAGTGGTTAGCAGATTATATTGGAAAAACAATATTTAAGGCTTCAGTCAAGTTCAATAGAGATAAGTGCAAATTATGCTCTACATGTTGGACCAATTGCCCAGTTAATGCAATTAATCCTCCTAAAGAGATAAAAAAAGGAAATGTTCCAAGTTGGGATAGCAAAAAGTGTATCACTTGTTTCTGCTGCGTAGAGTTATGTCCTCATGAAGCAGTCAAATTTAAAATTAATTACGCAAAAAACGCTCTATTCTCATGGATGGGTGTAGGGTGTATATCATTATTAATAGTTATAACCTTGATATTCTCATTGATTCTAAACCCACTATAATCTAATCGATTGCTTGATTTTCGATAGGGCGTTAAATTTATACCTCTTTATTTTAACCTAAAACAGATTTAAACAGAAGAATAAGATCATTATTCATCTTTTTTTTATTACTCAATATAATTTTTATTTGATAAACTTATATTAAAGATATGAAGTTCACGGTTTTGAATGGATCACCGAAGGGAAATCAAAGTGTTACGATGCAATACATCCTATATATTAAAAAGAAGCATCCAGAGCATGAATACAACATTGTCAATGTCGCACAAACAATTAAAAAGATAGAAAATGACGAAAAGAGATTTGGAGATATAATTAATCAAATACAAGAATCAGATGGTGTTATATGGGGTTTTCCCTTATATGTGATGTTAGTTTGTTCCCAATATAAGCGGTTCATCGAATTGATTTCCGAAAGGAATGCCGAAGCTGTTTTTGAAAATAAATATACAATAGTCATATCGACATCTATCCATTTTTATGACCACACTGCCCAGAATTATATGCAAAGTATTTGCGATGACTTAAAGATGAAGTACGTAGGCAATTTCCCTGCAGACAGTTGGGACCTTCTTTGGCCAAAGCGACGAGCAAGATGGCTTTCATTTGTTGAGGAATTTATAAATCATATTGAAAATAATTTTCCGACTTCAAAACACTATGCCCCTTTAAATAAGAGAGCCTTTAATTACAATCCTGGAAAAATCATAGATGAATCTAAGAAAATCGATACACATGGTAAAAAAATCCTTGTTTTAAGCGACGAAACCAAAGAAGGTACTAACTTAGGGAATATGCTAAAACGATTTAGAGATTCTTTCTCTACCGAAATCGAAATCCTAAATATTAATGATGTTGATATTAAAGGTGGATGTATTTCATGTTTACAGTGTGGCTACGATCATAAATGTTCCTATATAGGAAAGGATGGATTTATTGAGTTTTGGGAAAACATTGTTATGACTTCAGATATTTTAATTTTTGCTGGTGTAATTAAGGACAGATATCTTTCATCAAGATGGAAGATGGCTTTAGACCGGGCTTTTTATATGACTCACACACCAACATTAATCGGAAAACAGATGGGGTATATTATTTCGGGGCCCTTAAGTCAAATTCCAAATTTAACTGAGATGTTTCAGGGACACATTGAGCTGCAAGGTTCCAATTTAGTTGATATCATAACGGATGAATTCGGAACATCAGAAGAGATAGATGCTTTACTTCACGATTTTGCTAGACGATTAGTTACATTTTCCAAAGCAGATTATATTAAACCTTTAACCTTTTTAGGAGAAGGAGGGAGGAAAATATTTCGTGATGATATCTATGGAAGAAATCGATTTGTATTTATGGCTGATCACGAGTATTACGAGAAACATGGTTTTTATGACACTTTCCCCCAAAATGATGAAAGAGCAAAGAAATTAAATGAAAAATTAATTCCGTTAATTAAAATAGATAAAGTTAGGAATAAAATGAATATGAAACAAGAATTTCTTCGCCCGTTCCTTAAAGTGCTTGAAGATCCAAATAAATAAAGAATAAACATTTAGAAGGAATTAAAATGGCATGGGGAGGATCATTAAATAAGGACGGTTCTGATCATCTTAGAAATTTAAGAGAAGCGGATAAAGTAATAAAGTTCCTTGAAGGATTAAAAGGAAAGTTAAGTGATAAGGAAAAAAAAATCGTTTCAGACACAATTAATATTATTGTAAACCTTTACACTAAAGAGTCTTAAAATGAATCTTAAACCTTAAATTTCTTTAATTAATTTTTTAATTATTGCTATCAGTTTATCTGCTTCAATTTTTAGTGTTCTAGTTAAATTAATTTCAAAGAAAGGTAGATCAATGTTATCCGATCGTTCTTCGAGAGATAATTCATTTTCTTTGTAGAGTTTTAAATCTTTAAATCCCTCAAGGCTTTCAGGGACAAAGCCTATCATAAAAACATTTAAATTTGGTAATTTTTCTACAACTAAATCAACTACAATGTGAACAGGGATAGTATGAGTAGAAATTGGCACATATTCACTAATAGATTCACGTTCCAATATTGAAATCGTTCCCGGAGGTTTATTTACAGTGCAAGTGTCAATAAGAATTAGAAATTCAGGTTTGAAATCAATAACATCATCAATTCGAGCCATCGGATCTGTTCCAGCGTTTATGAATAAAACCTTTTCATTACCAGAATATGGAAGAAGCTCACTAATAATATAAGGTCCAACACCGTCATCGCTTAATTTCTCTTCTCCAATCCCCATAAAAACTATACCTTTACATCCGCTAAGCTTATTTAAGAGTAAGCTGTAAAAATCATCCATAACAATATTATAAATTAATTATTTTAACATTAATTTTTGTGTTTCAGTTAATTTTTTTTTTTACTCTACTATTTTTTTATTATGAAAATTTTAAATGGGAAAACCATAATAATCACCGGTAGTGGAAGAGGCATCGGAAAAAGTATAGCAATAGCATTTGCAAAAGAAGGTGCTAATGTTGGCTTAGTTGCGAGAACAATTGATGAACTAAATGAAGTTAAACACGAAATTATTGGTTTAGATACTGGAGTGAAGGTATCAGTTAAAACTGCGGATGTCACAAAATACGACGAAATTGAGAGTGCATTTAAGACATTTTATGAGGACTTGGGAGAATTTAACGGAGTCATTGCTAATGCAGGCTATTCACGGATGTGGGATAGCCATGATTTCGACAGTAATAAATTTTCTGAGATTATAAATATAAATGTTTCGGGTGTATTTTACACCTTTAAAGCTGCCTTTCCTTACTTAAAGAAGGATGATAAGAAAGAAAAAGCAAGATTTATTATAACTGGAAGCGCTGCTTTCACTAACCCCATGCCAAAATTTGCTGCATACACAGCAAGTAAGTATGCTGTTGTAGGGTTGCAAAGATCCCTTGCTATAGAGTATAAGAAAGAGAATATTAATTTTAACATGATTTTACCCACTATGGTAGATACACGTTTGGCGAGAGGAAGAAAAGCCGGAGATGGCAATAAACCTCCAAATGTTATGAATCCTCAAGAGCTTAATGATTATTACACATTTCTCATGAGCGAGGATGCTAATAGACTTGATAACGCCCTTATATTTACTAATGATTTCGATGAAGTTAAAAGTTTTTTATTAAAAGCTCCTTCCGGAAAGAACGAGAGTTGGGATGTATTCAAAGAGTATCTTGAAGAAAACGCACCGAATACATTTGCCAATGTAAAAAAACTAGGAAAATTAGTCGATTTTATCATAAAAACTTCCTAATAATATTTTTACGGGTTTTTGAATCCACTCATAAAGCTTCTCTCACTTAAAGAATTAAATTCTTTAATTATTGTGTGTTTTGATAATATAGAACATGAACGAAATATCGAGTGAAAAAGCAGAGAAAGCTCAATTTGAAGGAATTATTGAGAATGGAAAAGTCGTAATTTCTGATAAGGATGGTATTGAAGAATTTTATCATAATTCTTACATCGGTACCTTGGATAAAGATAGTGAAAATGAAGAGTCTTTAGTTTTAGAACCAGTAGAAGTTTTACTATTATGTGAAAGAAATCGTATACTAATATATTCAAATAATAACAAAGAAGACGATAACCTATACGATTTTGAGGGTTTATTGACATTTTTTTCGCAATTTGACGATCGCTTGTGGCAAAAATATATTATATACATGGATTTACGGAAGAGAGGTTATATCGTACGAAGTGGATATGGAGAAGGCCTTGATTTTCGAGTTTATAAGAGAGGGGCTGACTTTGAAAAAGATTCAGCAAAATTTTTAATATATCCTGTTTTTGAAGGTTATCCAATAGATTTGAAAGATCTTGATAAAATGTCACGCGTAGCGATGAGTTCGCGTAAAGATTTAATAGTTGCAACAGTAGATCGGCTGAGCAAACCAATATATTATAGCGTAAATAAGTTTGAAATTATGAATAAGGTAGAAGGAAGCGAAGAATAAGATGCCAAACAAATATGCGATTGATACTTCTATAATCTTTAATGGTCTCATCCTAAATTTAATAATCGATGAGGAATTAGGAGTAAAGCCTGAAATTTTCGTTTCAAACATCGTAATAGCGGAAATCGAATATAGAACCAATATTCAAAAAGAAATTGGCTTCTATGGTCTAAATGTGTTAAAAGAATTAAGAAGGTTACATAACGAGGAAAGAATAACTCTTCATATTGTAGGAAAACGCCCGACTAGAGAAGAGATAAAAATGAGTCCTGGAGGAGAACTTGATGCTCTTATCAGAAAATCAGCTTTAGAACATAATGCAACCTTGATTACAGCGGATAGAATACAAGGAGATGTAGGTATTTTTGAGGGGGTTGAAGTTATGTATGTGAAAGAAAAAACTCTTATAGAAAATGGACCGCTCTCGCTTAAACTACTTGAATATTTTGACGATACAACTATGAGCGTGCACCTTAAAAGAGGGTTACCCCCCTATGCTAAGAAAGGAAGCCCCGGAAATTGGTTTCTGGAAAAAATAGGAAGCGAAAAAATATCTGCTAAATTAATAGAGGAAATTGCTATCGAAATAATAGAAATGGTTAGAGAGGATGAGCATTCTTTCGTCGAAATTGAAAAGATTGGTGCTGTCGTTGCTCAATTAAGAGAATTTAGAATCGTAATAACGCGCCCTCCATTTTCTAATGATGTTGAAATCACAGCTGTGCATCCACTTGTTTCTCTTTCATTAGAAGATTATGATATTGATGCGAGACTTCATAAAAGATTAGAAAAAGCAGAAGGAATATTAGTATCTGGAGCTCCAGGGGCCGGAAAAAGCACTTTTTCAGCAGCATTAGCGAATTTTTATTTAGAACAGGGTAAAGTCGTAAAAACTCTAGAAAGCGTTCGTGATTTGCAGGTAAAAGAAGAAATCACTCAATATACTAAATTAGAAGGGAGTCTTGAAAATTCTGCTGATATTCTACTGCTAGTAAGACCTGATTTTACTATTTTTGATGAAGTTCGAACAACTAAAGATTTTCAAATTTACGCTGATTTTCGTCTGTCTGGTGTAGGGATGGTTGGAGTTGTTCATTCCTCGTCGGCTATTGACGCAATTCAAAGATTTATAGGCCGAATTGAGCTTGGAATGCTTCCTTCAATAATAGATACGATTGTTTTTATTAAGGGTGGAGATATATCTACGGTATTAATTATTAAAATGACAGTAAAAGTCCCATATGGATTTAGAGACAAAGATTTAGCAAGACCTGTGGTTGAAGTCAGAGAATTCAAAACTGAGCGTCTTGCTTATGAGATTTATTCCTTTGGTCAAGACATAGTAATTAATCCGATAAATCCTGTTGATCACACAAATTCTTTTAGGGGTAATGAACAATATAGAGGAGAAAAATTAAGAAGAAGGAGAGAAGAAAAACAGATTGAGTTAGATATTGAAATTACGAAACAAAAAGTAATTCTAAAAGCAAGTCCTGAATACGCAAGTAGTAATCTTATTGTTTACGCTAGCGGTCAGGAAATTTTTACTGGTTCTTTGAGTCGCTCAAGCATCATATCCCTCTCTCTTTCAAATAAAGAAGGAAGGAGAGTTCTAAAAGAATACGATAGAAATAAAAAATTTTATGGAATTTTAAAATAATACTTTCTTTCCATAAAAAACCTAATTCTGATTATTTGGCTAATGCTTTTCGGGCTCTATTTATATCGTCAACTCCAATTACTAACTTGTTATGTTCAGCTAAGTAGATTAGGTCAATGTTAACACCAACGTTGCCTATTTTACGAGCCATCTTCCCTCCAGATCCGGGTTTACCTGCAACATGACCAATATCCATGACGAGCACTTCACGTACAGCACTTACTTTAAAACCTGCTGATTCGAGCACATAGCGAGCAATAGTATCATCTTCTACTAAAATGTGGATAATAGCATCATCATTAAGGGGAATTCCACATAATCCTTCCATGTTGATACCATTCTTGCCAAGGATCTCCCCCATATCAGCTAGTGTTCCTGGGCTATTTTCCAAAATTACAGCTATATCTTTC
>JAGXOB010000083.1:0-6136 GCA_019894735.1 Promethearchaeota archaeon
TCTTTGTTTTTAGTCTCATTATCCCAAGAGTATTCTTTTTGCATAATTGTTGCTACTATTTCTGACGCTTCAGAAGCTCTTCGGTGATGTATCCACATTGACATTTCAGTTCTTCTACAGAATACATCAATCAAATGAGGAGTTAATTCGTATCTTAAAACATATAGAATTTCCGCTTTTATAAAATCATTTTCATTGATAATTCGTTCTTTAAGAGACTCTTCTTCTTTTAATATATCGAGGATTTGGATAGCACCTTTCCCGTATTGTTGATATAGGTGATCTGCGATTTCTTCATCTAATTTGACACCCGACTTTTTTAGTATATCCAACCATTCATTTTTTTCTAGCGTAATTACAAATGGTTGTCTGGACCAATATTTTTCTTTATGAACATCAGGAAAAATTTTCTTTTCTTCCACATGTTCAAATAAATCTTCAGCCATTTCGCGCCATTCTGTCAGTTTTCCACCCGTAATTGTTAATAAGTTATCGTCAGAAAAAAAAATCACGTGTTGTCGTGAAACCTCGCTTTCTGGTTTTCCTTTTTGCATAACCAATGGCCTTATTCCGGCATATGTAGATAGGATATTCTCATAACTCAAATTTGCGTTCGGGTAATATTTCTTAACAGACTTAATTAGATAGTCCGCATCATCTTTATCACAAAATGGATATGCTAAATCACCTTGATAATCGGTATCAGTTGTTCCTATTAGTGTGTACTTTTTATTTCTTGGAATTACAAAAAAAAATCTGTTATCAATTTTTGAATAGAGTCCATCTGCCATGTTATTCCCTATATTTTCACGCTTATATAAGAGATGAACTCCTTTAGTTGGTCTAATTAACGGTTTTGGAATGGTATCAGGGTAGCTCTCTATTAGATTATCTGTCCATATACCTGTCGCATTTATTACTAAGCTTGCCTTTATTTCAATGTCTGAGTTTTTTTCTAGATCTTTACATTTTATCCCAACAATTTTTCCATTGATTTTGATATATTCGATAACCTTACAATAATTTAGTGAATCAGCGCCTCTAATTATTGCTTCTTTAAGTATTTCAATAGTTAAACGAGCATCGTCGATGTTTGTATCGTAATAAACTACACCACCTTGCAGATCTTCTCTATTAAATTCAGGTTCAAGGTCATAAACCTCTTCAGCTGAATATGATTTATTTTTTTTATAATTTTTAAATTCTGATTTATCATCGCTTAAAAAATCATAAATTTTAGCGGCATTTTGTAAAACACGCTTTTTATACTTTCCTCCTTCCATAAATGGTAAAAAGAAAGGGATTGGTCTAACTAAGTGGGGTATCTGAACCCTCATCCAATTTCTTTCGCGAGTAGCACTTTTAACTAAATCCATTTCGCTACGAGCTATGTATCTAATTCCGCCATGTGCCAATTTCGTACTTCTCGATGAAGTTCCAGCCCCAAAATCTTGCATATCGACTATAGCAACTTTAAGATTCCTCATTGCTGCTTCTCTAGCTACGCCCGCTCCTGTAACACCCGCGCCTACGATCACAACATCGTATTGACTACTTTGCATTTTTAGGATGATTTTTTCTCTATTTTTGAAAGTCCAAGATTGATCAAATAATTTTTTTTCCAAATCTACCATTTTAACCATCTTTAGAAAATTCTTGACTATAAATAAGGTTTCTTAATGTATCTATTATCGAATTATTTGGTTTTTTTAGGATAAATAAGTTGATAAAGATGTAGCCTATATTTTTTCTATATTATAAAGTGATAAAAATGGTAAATTCAGAAATATTAAATGAGATAAAATTAAAATTATCTGATGGTAGTGCTATCACGGGAGATTACCTGAAACTTTTTGAAATTTATAAACAGATATCATCAGAAAATTTGGGGTTAAGAGAAGAATTTGATGATATGGGTATGTTAGATATGGATTTCTTAGGGCAAATAATTATATCAGATGAAAACAAAAAATTTTGGCTTAAATTCAAAGAAGGAAAAGTAGATTATGGAGAGGGTGATGTTGTTAATCCCACATTATCCTTTACAACAAATATGAATACTTTTACAGGAATTATTTTTGGCACAATTGAGATTTCTGGTGCGCATGAAGCTGGAGATGTCAGTTTTGATGGTGGTAGCGAAGCTTTAATGGATCTTCAAGCAATTACTTCCGTTTTGAATGATTTTTTACAAACATCTAATATTTTGTAGTTTTAATGCGCACCCCAGAACTGTCCAGACGATCTTTGCGCTCTATCTAATTGAGAATCTTTTTTATTCAATCGAGCTCTACCTGTTTTAGTATCCCTTCGGAAAGTTACGTCAATTTCTTTAAGAAAGAGGTTCATTCCTTCGCGTTTATTTAAAGGTCCAATGGTATTTCCATGAACTCCAGGCTTTCCTGTGAAAAGAAGAAGTCGGTCAATTAAGGCGTCGGCGATTTGAATATCATGTTCTATACAAATAGCAACAGCGTTGTTTTTTTTTGTAATAGTACGAATTATTTGACCTATATGAATCCGTTCTTCTACATCCAGATAAGCTGAAGGTTCGTCAAGAATATACAAATCTGCGTGCTTAGCAAGACAAGAACAGATAAAAACGCGCTGAAGTTCACCTCCAGATAGTGCAGATATTTGTAAATCGAATAATTTATCAACTCCTAAAGGTCTGTATAATATACGCAAAACTTCTTCAGAAAAATTGTAGGTTTGGGCCCGTTCTATGATGAAATCTCTTACATTTTTAGAAGATTCTTGGGTAATATATTGTGGTTTGTACGAGACACTAGCTTGAATTCCTTCAAACTCTGATCCGAAGTCAGGTTGGAGCTCACCTGCGAGGATTTTTGCAAAGGTAGACTTACCACATCCATTTTCACCGACAATACCTAAGATTTCAGAAGCATAAATTGTTCCAGGATTCACAAATAAATCAAATGACTCAAATGTCTTTGAAATTTTTCCATAACGAGCAAAAATCTTCGCCTTGCTCCATGTTCGACCACTCGTTGAACGTTTAAAGCCATATTCTTTTTCTCTGAACTCTATGTTTTCTGCTTTAAGAAAGCCAATTAAATAGGCGTTAATACCCTTTTTTGTTGTTAAAGGCTTTGAGATAATTCCAAATTGATGGGGTACGCCATAAAATAGTTGGACTATATCTGAAAGATAATCTAATATCGCTAAATCGTGCTCAACTACTAATATAGGACATTCTTTTTCAGTACCAAATCCTTTAGCGCGCTCACGTAATAGTTGGGCTAATTTGATTCGTTTTTGTACGTCGAGAAAAGTACATGGTTCATCAATAATATAAATATCCGCATCTTTAATAAGTACGGAAGCAATGGCAAATCTCTGCAACTCTCCCCCCGAACATTGTTCTAGGATTCGATTAGTAAATGCACTTATATCTAAATAATTTTGAATTTTCTTGAAAAATAATGAACTTACTTCATTTTCTGCGTTTAAAATATCAATAACTTTCTTTCCTTGATATTTTTCAAACAAAACACGCAGAACTTGTTGTTTATATGCGATTTTTCTATCATTTCGAGATAAATTTATGAAGTGATTTCGCATTTCACTTTCTTTTACTTTTTTTATGACATCTTTCCATTGAATTTGATTGGGTTTTAAATTAGAGTTCCCAAAATTTGGTTTCAATTTTCCTGAAATGATATTTAGGACCGTAGTCTTACCTATCCCGTTTGGCCCGCATAGTCCAGATACTTTTCCCGAGATCAGAGTTGGCAAATTATAGAGACGAAAACCCTCCTTATCGTCCACATTGGAATATTTATGAGTAGGACCCAGTTCATTTGGTTCTTCTAAAATATTTTTAACATATATTGCTCTTGGGGGACAAACATTGGCGCATACACCACATTTCAAGCAACTTGTGTCATTTATTCTAACTTGATTTGTAGATTTTTGAACCCAAATAGGGATTTCTTGCTTCTTCTCATTTGGTTTTAATCTTGCGTTTGAAAGTGTTATGGGACATTTCTTTATGCATTGTCGACCGCAGAACCGAAGATTACAGGAATCGTAATCAACCAAATATACCTTTTTCATTGCATTTTAAGAAAAATAAAGGCTATCTTAATCAATAAACTTCTTATTTCTACTTATAAATTGAGATAATTGATTAATCTTCTAATAGTTTTTGAAGAATTAAAGGCATAGAATAAATATCCCAATAATTATGGTCGATAATCTCTTTAACTAAACCTACATATCTTAGGGGTGCTTCCAAGTACTTTTTATAGCACAAACCAACTAAACTGCTGGGTAGTTCGTTTTCCCTTTTCATGTCAATTAACTTTTCTTCCATATCAGTAAGCGTGTAGCTATCAAAGCTTCCTTTATATTTCCTGCGACAATTGTGGTATAAATCTATATGGTGAAATTTACTATTAAATCTCTCGTAAGGTAGTTCTTCTTCAGATATCATTGGATTTTCGTCAAAAAAATACATAAATCGGTTAGCAATGTAAGGAATATCAAAACTTTTACCATTATAAGTAATGAAACAGCTATAATTTGGCAATATTTCTGTTTTAAGATGTTCGCACATCGCAATTTCTTCTTCTAAATCCCTTGCAAAAAGGATATGAATCTCAAAATTATTGTTTTTAAAATAACCTAAACCTACAATGATAATTGGGCTATCATATAACCCTAAAGTTTCAATATCGAGAAAGAGTAATTCCTCCATATCAAAACAAAAAGCAACATCCAGGTCGTAAATATTTTTATTTCTGCACAAATTTCTATATTCTTTGTTTTCTATAAGATCCAGGACTCGATGTGCTGAAAGGTTGTACTTCAAATTAATTCTTAAATCATATAAAGACTTAACGCCTTTTCTGTTGAGCTGTCGTTCTAAAGTTTCTCCAATATAATAAACTGTCTTCAAATTTCGGAGGATTTTTTTCTTTGAGAGAGATAAGTTTAGATCGCATTGAAAAGTTTCTTCTTTCCATATAATTTCCATGAACTGTCCCATACTATTACGCACAATATCATGATTGCGAAAGAGATCTTCGATTTTTTTATCCTTATATTGATCTGCTATGTGAGTAATGTCAAATGTTTCGAAATTGTAAGAGTAGTCCATTGTCTATATTAAAAAAGTTATTCTTTTTAATAACTTGATCGGTGTTAAATTATAGTAAAACTAATTATTTGAAGAGTAAGCTTTAATTTTGGTTCTTAAGGAACTATCTTCAAAAAAATATAAGGTTTAAAAGGTTAAAAAGCTAATAATCAACTTTAGGCAAAGTATCTTCAATTTCTCTACGCGGAGGTTTGTACTTGAAAAATCTCCGAGATTCGCTATCCTCCAGCACATAATTACTACCACCACCGTGTATCATGCAAAACGGGTCGAATAAGCCGATTTCATTTGCATATTGCCTTGTAAAGCCTCGTCCACCCATAGTTCTAAAGCAATGAATGGAGCTCTCGAACCCAAGTTCCGTGGTACTTATTTTTAAACCCATGGTATTAGCAGCCATCAATTTTGAACCCGCTAGCTCAGGATGTTTATCTAATTGCCGTACATATTGGATAAGAGCAGAAATTAGCAGATTTAGTTCTCGAATTTTTCGAGAAATTGGAAATCGTATTACTTGATATTGATGTAATCTTTGCTCAAATTGTTTACGCTGGAGTGCATACGCATGGGAGTAGAGTAATTTTTTCATAGTATCTCCTAATGCTTCGGCACTTATAACTAACCGTTCTTCTGTTAATTGATGAAAAGCTATATCTAATCCATGCCCTTTAAGCAAGTTCTCTTTTGGAAGTTCTACTCTATCAAATATTAATCGACTAACGAAAGCATCAGTCATACCATATGTTCTCACCCGAGTACTTCGAAAATCTTTTAGTTGTTGATTTTCTGTATCTACAACAACTGCAGCTAATTGTCCGTTATTTAACCTCCCATATAAAATAATATAATCAGCAATCATTCCGTTCGTGATGAATAATTTCTTGCCTTTTGCAACGATCATATCGTCTGTTTCTTGTAAAGCTAGCTCCATTCTGAAAATGTCAGAACCCGCGTTAAATTCGGTCATGGCAGAAGCTCCTATTTTACCTTCTCTTGCTACCGGTATCAAAA
>JAGXOB010000083.1:6146-9966 GCA_019894735.1 Promethearchaeota archaeon
CCATAAATCCATATAATTCTGCTAAGTATTCTTTTTCTTGAGCATTTAGTATGGGATTGTTGAGCAAATCTAATTCAGGAATATATTTAGTTATCTGGATTGGTTTAAATTCAGCAATTCTTGTGTCCATAATTATCATACTGTCTTCTTAAAATATTAAAATTATCTTCTGCTGTAACAATTGGAATCTTTTCCCATTATTTTAACGAAGTACTATTCGAAATCTTTTAAACAAAGTGAGATTAAAATATCTTATCTATTAGATATTTAAAATCTAATGTTAAAACGAGAATATGATTAAAAAAGTGAAGAAGAAATGATAAAATTTAGCGATAAACAATTAAAAATTCCCAAATTAATGAGACCGGTATATTTAGCTACAGTAGGGATGTCTAAGTTTGATCGTGCGTTCCCAGAAACTCGAACTGAAGAGTTATGCATTCAAGCATTTACAGCGGCAGCTGATTTTGTCAATATGACTCCATCAGAATTAAAACAATACATTCACACTTGCTATTATGGGCATTTCGCAGATCACTTTGGCGACCAACTCTTAGGAGAATCAGTGATTCACGATAGATTAGGATTAGATCCCCTTGGAAACATCGGAGTAAAAACAGGCGGAGCTACGGGAGGATCCACAATGTGGGAGGCTGTAAAAGCGGTTGCATCAGGATATAGTGATTGTACTCTTGCATTAGGTTGGGAGAGAATGGACGAGGTGCCTACGGATGAGGGAAACCACCTCATTTCTGCTGCGGCAGATAAAGATTGGGAAACTCCACTAGGACATATTTACACAGGCTATTACGCAGTCATGGCTCAAAGGTATTGGAAAATATTTGGAAAAGAGGAAGATTCATTTCGGGATACTATGGCAGAAATCGCCGTAAAGAATCGCGGATATGCACGTATGAACCCTTATGCTCAAGCACCATTGAAGATTACTATTGAAGATGTCAAGAACTCGCCGATTGTTGCCTATCCACTTAGGGTATTGGATTGTTGTTTAATGAGCGTAGGTTCTGCATGCGGTATTGTTTGCGATGAAAAAACTGCTTATGAAATCACGGATAACCCCCTAAGAATTTATATTGCAGCAGGAAGTCATACATTGAGAGTTGCTGATAGAAGAAATATGACGATTCCGCTATTACCAAACGAAACACCAGATACATATAAAGATTTAGCGAAGAGATTCCCTGGATCCGATAGGTATCCGGGATTCACAGGATTTTTGGCAGCTAGAATGGCAGCGTATTATGCTTATGGAATGGCAGGTATTAAAGATCCAATTGAGGATCTTGATGTAATTGAGCTTCACGATGCTTTTACCATTAGTGATATTCAATCTTATGAAGATGTTGGATTACGCCCATATGGTGAGGGTAGAGATTACATTGAATCTGGAGATGCTTATCTCACCAATCCACAAACGAAAAAACCAGGTAAATTACCAAGTAATTTAAGTGGAGGATTAATAGGATGTATGCACGCAGTAGGAGCTACGGGATTAATGCAAATCGCAGAAATCGGATACCACATATGGAACCGATGGGATGAAATACACGAACCCCAAGAGAAATGGAACGCATTTGGTCGTAAAAAACCCGATGATTGGACTAGTTTGCAAGTAAAAGGAGCTAAACGAGGCTTGGCGATAAGTCACGCTGGAGTCGGTTCCCATGTTACTGCCGCTATTTTAATGGATCCAAACAATTTGTTAAAGGAGGATTAAAAAATGCCAAAAACAGAAAATGAAAAAGGATTTGTAGAGGTAGTTAATGGAAGGTATAAACCAAAAGGAGTTTTTCACATTCCAGAAGCGAATCAACCTATATTTAACAAAGATACTGGAAAGTTAGCAGGCATAACCAACCCTCGTGATATGACTTACATGCATTCTTATGGTGGAGAAGCTCCTTTTTTCGAAGGTCTGGGAAAGGGAAAATTAATGGCATCTCGGTGTGATAACGATAAATGCGTCACAAAAGGCTCTATTTATCAACCATTCAGAATTTATTGTCCGGATTGTTTGAGGAAGAATACCGTCATTGATATGACGGATATAGCAAAAACTACTGCAAAAATTCATTCCTACATAATCACTCATAGATCGGGTGCATTTAATTCTCTCCCAAAGCCAATAAAGTTCATAAATGTAGAGTTTGAAGGTGTTGTCACCATCTTAATGAGTGTCTTAGCGGTTGGAGATCCTGAATTTGATAAAAAAGTAGTACCAATCTTTAATACCAAAGCAACAACTTATACAATCACAGATCTAAGGTTCGTTGTTGAAGGAACCTCAGAATCAGAGCTACCTGAAGGATTTACATATTAATATTTTTTTATGTTACTTTTTTTTTATTTTAACAAGCATTTTCATTAAACTTTAAATTCATTTAAGATTTGATACTATTACTTTTAATATAGTGTACGCGGTTTTTATGAAGATTAGATATACTTTTATTAGTGTATCACGATTATATTTTTGTTTAATTTATTGGTGATATAATGGTTGTAATTGTTGATGTAATCAAAGAAATTCCTGATGATTTTGAACAATTTTTCGAGCAGTTCATTAAGATTTTCATATCAAAATCATTTTATGAAGGAAATACGAAAATCGAGATTATTGAAATAGGGGGCCGTGAAGAATGGAAAGCTATGTTTCAACTATTACCCGCAACGAGCATGAAAGTGAAATTCCCCGTACTATTTGAAAAGAAACCGATTGGTATTGAAGTATCGTTTGACCTTGATATCGAGTTGATTACGGGTAGTAAAAAAATAAAGAGAGGTAAATTAGCGAAAAAAATGTTAGACGCAAGAATAGATGTTTTTGAAGCGGGATTAAATAATCAATTAAGCATGTTAATAAAGATGTCCCTCGCTGATGTAATGAAAAAGCCTGAAGGAGGATCAGGGAAAACGAACGATGATGATCCTTTGAAAAATCTCAAACTCCAATTTGTTAATGGAGAAATTTCTGAAGAAGAATATTTTCACAAGAAGAATTTATTAGAGGGTTAATATATTCTGATTTTTTTTTTCTTAAGATTTGATGGGTTAAGTTAACTAATAAAATCACACTTGAATAATCATCATGGCTGCAACAAGATATCCACTGGATCGTGAATTTTATAGCCTTACAGATTTAAATTATTATTGGTAACATTGATAGCAATAACTAAAGAAAAAATTTAAATTTAAAAATTAAAAGATTTAATTATTAGTTGTTTACCAGTTTGAAGAATACTTATAGTGTCACATGTTCATGTTTTAGATGAAATACTTTTCTTGCTTCTTCACCTTGAGCAATTTCTCGTCCCGCAATCCCAGCAACTTTTTTTGCCCATGCTACTTGTTCATAACTACCTTTAGCTAATTCTCCTGTGACAACACGCGTATTATCTTCTAAACCAACGCGAATATGTCCACCCCAAGCTGCGGCACACAATCCAGCTTGAAATTGTTGCTTAGAAACACCACAAACACTCCAAGTAGCATCTGAAGGAATTAAATCTAACAGGAGAGCAAGGTTTTTGGGGGAAAATGGAATTCCTCCAAGCACACCCCAAACAAATTGGAAATGTAATGGTTGTGTGAATGCGCCTTCTTGCCTATTTAAGAAAAGCATATTATGCAATCCACCTAAATCATAAATCTCCATCTCTGGTTTAGTTCCAGCTTTTTTCATCTCTTTGGCAAATTTCGAAATCGTTTTAAAAGTATTGGCAAAGATATTTCCTGCGCCCATACCAACTTTT
The DNA here is from genome assembly GCA_019894735.1 of Promethearchaeota archaeon. The sequence continues at coordinate 9,917 of JAGXOB010000083.1, forward strand.
CCGGTTCTGTAATCACCTACTGCGAAATTCATAGATGCAGTATTTAATGA
>JAGXOB010000084.1:0-6299 GCA_019894735.1 Promethearchaeota archaeon
CTTCTATTCTTTTAACGCGTTTAAGTACTGCGAATACTCCGTGGTTCCAAAGTGCAAATCCTAGGTAGACTAGCATCACAATTATAAATAACACTAACCCAATGAAGAGAACCCACTCTCCAGGATTAAACTTAAATACAATATTAATCCAGAAATTTGCTACGAATTCCCAGAAGAACGACGGTAAAATAACGACCAAAAGGGTGATAAGAAATATATAAACACCTACCAATGTCACTGCTATTAAAAGTCTGAGCGTAGAGTAATCTTCGTATTTTTTAGCCAATACTCTGTCTTTGAATAATCTTTGGCAAAGCTTTAATATTCCACCCCTAAATAGCACGTAGAAAAGAACAAGTAAGAAAAGATGGAGTACTATAATTCCAACAATAATAAGAGCACCTGCACCTGGTCCCCAACTCATCACTATATCCCATCTACCTGATTCAACAAGCCATCCAATTATCGTTAACCAGATACCAAGAATTGTAACTGCTGAGGCAACAATTATGGAATAGTATATCAATTTAGCAATGCGTAAATCCCAGGTACTGTACTGGTCTAAAGGATCAGCATCTCTTGTTGGTGCTTTTCGCGCTTTACGTGGCATTTTAATTTCCTCTAATTATATTAGATTTTCAATTTTTATTATAATATTGTTATTTTAGTTTATTTGAATAATTTGCCTATTTAAATATTGTGTGATTGATAAAATAGACCGATTTGATTTTAAAAAGATGTCTTTAAAGTTGAGTGACAGTATGGACACTTACTAATCCCCAGGTCAATATCCTCACCACAATAGGGGCAAAACTTTTGGTCTTTTTCTTTTTCTGTATCGTCGGTTATTTCCGTAGGTGTTTCTTTTTCTGCTTGGGCTTTCTTCTCCTTTGCCTTTCCAGCTTTTTTAAGTATTCTCTCTCTTTGTGTTAAGGGTTCTCCATCTTCTTCCGGTTTTTTATGTGGTTCGCTTGAAAACTCTACTTTTGTTCGACATGTTTCACAATATACCTTCTTCCTATTTGCGTAAACAATCGCGAAAACAATTGCGCCTATACCTATCGTTGCTATCGAAATCATAACCCAAATAACCTTCTGAAATGTCTCTATTGGTTTTCTTACGGGCTTATCTACCTCTTTATCACAAACTTTGCAGTAAGCATATTTTGTCATATTACTCAACTTAATAAATAAAACTAATTAACTACTATCTTATAATAGAAGGTTTTATTAAAAAAATTTTCATTATTTCATCTCTTTTTTGTCTCATATTCTTAAAAATTTTTTACTTACAGTTCATTTTGTTAAATACTAACTCAAAAATATTTTGCTTAAGTATGGAAAAGAATTCTTACTATATAGAAACTTACGGATGTACCTCAAATAAAGCAGATTCCTTAATTATTTCAAGTGTTTTAAATAAATCCGGGTATTCTCAGACAAATCTTGAAGACGCTGAATTCGTGTTCATTAATACCTGTGCTGTGAAACAGCAAACAGAAAATAAAATCAAAACTCGTTTAAAAGAACTTTATGTTATGTATAGAGAGGAGGAAACCAAATATTTCGTAATAGCGGGCTGTTTACCACATATTGAGGATAATTACATTGATGTGATAAGCAAAATTATCCCTAATTTCTCTGCTATTATAGATTTAGATAATTTAGACGAAATACCTGATATTCTTAAAGCAGTCAAATCAGGGAAGAAAAATCTCGTTATTGAATCCAAAGTTGTTATCGATAAATCTGAGTACTTAATCGATTATCCGAAAAGTAAAATCACGGGAATCGTTCCGATAAGTTCAGGTTGTTTAGGTTCTTGTACTTATTGTTGTGTCAAAAACGCTCGAGGGCACCTACATTGCTACGAACCTCATAGTATCGTAAAAAACGTCGAACATCAGCTAAAGCAAGGGATTAAGCAAATTTATTTAACTTCCCAAGATTGTAGCACGTACGAATACGATAGCGTAAAACTAGTTGAATTAATTTCTAAGATTGTAGAATTAAATTATGAATTTTTTCTGAGAGTAGGTATGCTTAACCCAAAATTTTTAGTTGATAATTTTGAGCAGTTACTTTCCATATTCAAATTCAAAAAGGTATATCACTTTTTACACATACCAATTCAATCTGGAAGCGATTCCGTGCTTAAGCGTATGAACCGTTATTACCGTATCTCAGATATTTCAGAAAAGCTCAAAATACTTAGAAAGGAGTTTCCCTTGCTTACTATTTCAACAGATATTATTTGTGGCTTCCCCGGAGAATCTGAATCAGATTTTAATCAAACTCTAGATGTTATTAATTGGTTAAAACCCGAAATTCTTAACGTTTCTAAGTTTACACCTCGACCTGGAACTGAAGCTAAAACTATGAAACAAGTAGATAGTACGATTATTAAAAAGCGATCCACAATACTTTCGAACGCGTTCCGCGAATCTTTAGACAACATAAATGCTACTTGGGAGAACTGGGAGGGAGTGGTTTTAGTGCTACACGAAGGATTAAAGGCGAATCAAGCTTTTGGTAGAAATCTTGCCTATAAAAATATATTTATAGAGAATTTTACGGGAACTTACGGAACTTTTGTCAACGTACGAATTAACGAAGTGAAGGGTTTCAATCTTTTTGCTGATTTAATATAAAACTGTCGAACTTCTTATTTCTTAGTACGATGTTTTCCCTTCTTTCTTGCCTTAATTTCTCTATATATTTTCAAATATTCTTTTGTTGGAAGAACTGCACTCATATACATAAACATTTTATCTTTTACTTCGGGATCGCTATTTTGTTCCATTAAAAGCTTATTTCGTTTTTTGATAAATTCATTTTTTTAACTGAATGGGGTTTCTTTGGACTTACAACCTGATGGTTAATTCTCCATGGAATATTTTTTTGGAATAAGGAATAATAAAACTAATTTAATTTTTTTTTCTTATTTTAACCCTACTAAGTAGCCTTTCATAAATTAAATGATTCTAACGCTTTTTTAGCGACTATATCTCCCCATTCCTGGACGAAATGTCCTGCTTCTTTTATCTCTAAAGGTGAAGGACAGTTCGGAATAATCTCTCTCAATTTCTGCATAACTGAAGGACCTAGAACGGGATCTTGTATTCCCACTGCCATGAACGATTCTCCAGTCCATTCTTTTTGAAACCAATCTCTCGCGCGTCTCGAGGTTTCGGCACCAGGAGCATCGAATGTAGTCGGTAACAAATTGGGAAACCTTCGTACTCCTGCTTTATATGTAATATCCGGAAATGGCGCGTCGTAAGCCTTCATTTCTTCTGGGCTTAAATTTGGCGTTCCTCTAAGCATTAGGCGACCAACATCCATATCGGGAGTTTTATTTACATAATCTCGAAATCCTTTAAATCCTGGAGATGGTACCCCTTCACCCGTTCCTAGAGTGGTATTCATTAAAATTAGCTTTGAAAATTTATCCGGCATTTCCATAGGCAAAGTGAGTCCAATTAACCCTCCCCAATCTTGGGCCACTAAAACGATATTTGTTAATTGTAATTCGTTTATGAATTCTATTATCGAATTGCGATGGAAGTCAAAAGTATAAACTTCATCTTCTACTGGTTTATCAGATCTTCCAAATCCAAAATAATCTGGGGCGACTACTCTATAACCGGCAGCTGTAAAAATAGGGATCATTTTTCTATATAAATAAGTCCAAGTTGGTTGTCCATGTAAACATAGAAATGTGTTTTTTGAATCTTTTAGTCCCTCGTCGATGTAGTGCATTCGTAAATTTTCATAACCTTTTAGGGATTCAGTATAAAGAGGTTTATAGGGAAAATCAATAAGGTTGTTGAATCTCTCATCTGGAGTTCTTAATACTTCTATCATAATAACAATCTATCATGCATTTTAATTATGATTATAAAAAAAGCGAGTGAAAGATATAAGAATTCTTATTATAAAATGTAACTTCTATAAACTATACTTTTCGTCTCCAGTGCACACGGTTCTTTAAGAGAGGATTCAATCTTATTGCGCCGAGTTTTGGGCATTCCATAACACAACAGCCGCAATACCAACACTCTCCAGGATATAGTACAATTGGAGGTTTATCTTTCTCATGATTTGGAATAAAGACATCTACTTGACAAATATCCACACATCTATTACAATTAATGCAAATATCTGAATCAAAAGTTATGGGATTAGAAAAAGATGATTCTAGGATATTATGCTGCTTTTTCTCCATTAATTTTCCCCCCATTCAATGTAATCTTTATTAAAAAGTTTATAATTCTCTTGTAGAGAACCATAATAATCAATAGGTTTATCCGCAATTATTACTTTGCCATTTTTCTGCTTAATAGCAATAAATTTATGCCATACTGGAGGATCCATTTCGGGATAATCTGATCTCTTGTAGTGCAACTGTTTTGAACTCGCTTTTCGAGCTAAACAAGACCTAATAATCAGTTTAGCATTTGTGAGTATATTCACCACCTCTAAGGAGCGAGTTAATTCATGCGGATTCATAGCATGTAATTGAGGAACTTCTTGATGCTCCATTTCTTCTAATAACTTTAATCCGATGGTTAAATGTTCTTCGCTCTTAATTTCTCCACAGTAGTTTTGCATTATCCTTGTAATACGCGAATTGAATGCTTTCCATCCAATTCCGCCATTACCATGAATTATCGAATATATACGGTCTTTTTCAGCTTTTACTTGTTGTGAGTCTATTTCTGGTTTATTTATATTTTGTACATAATTGATTGCGTGCCGACCTGCATAATGACCAGTAGCGGCTGCATGGCCTACACAGTCAGAGGCAAATAATTGGTCACCTGCCGCATAGAGACCTTCAAGGTTCGTTCTTAAATTCCAATCATTCATTAATCCGCCTGGGACTCCAAAAAGTTGGCGTTCACGAGGTAAAAATGCAGCGGAACTCCATCCTTGACCGTAACTCTGAAGTAGATGGATTTTAGGATCAAAACCTAATTTAGTATATGTTTGTAAAATAGGAATTTTGGTTTTACCTTCCTCTCCTACCATTAATCCCCAGATTGCCCTCCTTTCATGGTCTGACATACTTGTTAAATCGGCATAAAAGGGTAGTTTAAATCCTTTATCTAATAACTGATCCACAGCCATGGTATCTGGTCCTAAATATTCGTATAAATGAAAATAAGTTTCTCCTCCTCCTTTCAAGAAAAATTTTTGTCCCAGTGCTGGTTGATACCTCTGTGAAACATTTTCTAAAATGTTACCATCTCTATCAACCCACGGAATTTCTTTACCGTTTGCATCGACCATTGAGCATGCATACCATGTATTATGTGTATTTCCTGTCCCATACGGTGGAAAACAACGCTCCCCTGACCATTCTGCCTTTACAGATTTCTCCATCATTGTGAATTCTGCTCCCGCTCTCCACGCCATAGCGTTACCATCCCCCATACATTGAAGAGGTCGAAATTCTGAAATCCCAGGCAAAGTAGGTGAAAAAAGCCATATGCGAGTTGGACGAGCCATGCAAAGAATTGTAGCCTTTGACTTAAGAATGTAAAACTCTCCTGTTCTCGTGTTAACTCCTGTGGCCCCAACTATTCTTACTCCTTGATTACCACCTTCTGTAAGTAAACTTGTTGCCATTGTTCTGTCAAGAATTTCAACACCTAATCGTTTACATTCCTTGTAGAGAGCAGGCTTAAAGGTAGTACCCCAAACTCTCAAGTTATATTTGTTCTTGTAATCGTAAGCAAATAAAAATTTTGTGTCCTCATCTCTAAACTCTGCGCCCTTGAATTCATCATCGTCATCCCTTATTTTTCCACCCATTTTTTCTAAATCTAAAAGTCTATCGTAACCCTCTCTACACTCAATATAGTGTGAAATTCCATTGTTATAGCCGTTGTGGTCTTTAATCATTGCATAAGTGAGTTCTTCAGGTGTAACACGAGAACATGGGTTAGTAGCTGCTGATTCCCAATGATCACATCCCGATCCACTGGCTCCACTCCGTATTGTTGCTCCTTTTTCAACTAGAATCACATGAGCTCCCTTTTTAATTGCTGATATAGCTGCCCAACAACCAGCTACTCCTCCTCCAAGCACTAAAACATCACAACTATATTCCTTTTCTGAATGATATTTTAGTGGGTATGGCCATTCCATCCTGGTATCTGAATTTAAAATCATCACGCTTACCTCAATGATACTACTTTAAATAGACTTATGCAGATTATTGAATTTACCTTCGTATATAAAAAAATAGTAAAGAAAAAGAAATGCTTACTCTTTCTTTGTAAGCCCAAACT
>JAGXOB010000084.1:6397-9944 GCA_019894735.1 Promethearchaeota archaeon
GGATCAGCGTTTCCAACGCCCGTGCCACAACATATAAACTCTTCGTCGTATTCAACTGGTGTTGCTCCTGTAGCCGCTACTAGTTCCCTTAACTTTTTAGGTTCCATAGGATCGTCAGTTTGAACAATCTCAGAAGGTCTATTATAATGACATCCTGTATGGCAAGCTATTTTTACCCCGGACATGTCGTGAGTGACAAATTCTTTTATTTTTTCAGGACCGTAATCGTGCAAAACTTCAACAAAATGCTTAACATTGATGGAACCTTTAAATTCCTTTCCAATCTTCCCCAAAATTTTGTTTATCTTCTCTTTCTCGTGATCATCGTGATTTAATTCTGAGTTCACTACTTTTAAAGTTTGAAAACAACCATTACATAGCGACACAATATCTTTTCCTTCAGCTTCAGCAAGTACAAGGTTGCGAGCTCCCATAGCTAACCAGCTAGTATGATCTATCGCGTGAAAACCAACAGGATCAGGGCAGCACGCAAATGCTGCATCAGAAGTCTTTATTCCCAGCTTATCAAATACTTTTCTTGAGCTTGCTTCTATAAACGGAATCCGATTACCGATTGTGCAACCAGCGAACATTTTATATTCATCAACTTTTGCCATAATAAATCCTCTTTTTAATTTTGGAATAGTTATAATTATTCAAGTGCTAAATTTAATAAAAATATTGTTGATTCAATGTGCATTTATTAATAATAAAGCTAAATAATAATATATCTTAAATTTAAAAGATATACTTGAGAAGATTAAATCGTATATTTTTTTCCTTTTTCAGGCAAAATTACTTTACCAGATAATCCGAATTCCCGAAAAGTTTCGGGATGTTCTGTATGTACAGGAATAATATTATCAGCATCGATCTTCTGTAGAAAATCTATTAATTTGTCAACGTTACAATGTCCAGAAGAATGGATCGTCTTTGTTTTTGAAATATTAAATCTTTTTAACCATGCATTTAACCGCTCTTCTTGAATGATCATTTCTTCACTGAATGGGTCTGTAGTCGAGTTTAAAAATAAAGCGCTATTTGGTTTCTGATTTAGATCAATCAATTCGCTTAACATAAAAAAGTCGAGGTAAAGCAAATATTTATCAGGTTCCTTTTGAACATCCTTATAAGTAATATAGTTGTCAATTTTAAAAATATCGTTTTGGTAAGCTTCTTTATAATCTGCTGCTTCAAATTTGCCCCAACCTTTACGAGGTAAATATACTACAAAGTTTTTATCGCTATAATCTGGCAGCTTATAATCGTGATAATATTGTTTTATGCGACTTTCGTCCATCTCGTCAAATTTCGTTCTAAAACTATCTATTAAATGAAATATCTTAGGTGTAATTGCGAATCTTCTGTTAAACTTTTTAGCAAGGGAATAATATAACAATATCCTATCGAGATTTCTAGATGGACACCTCATAAGAATTAATCCTGAGTGATCTTTTATAACATCAGCTGACTGCTTTTTAACTTCGCTCTCCGATTGCTCTTCACTGCGATAAGAGCCTTTTTTAAAATCTTCGATGGTAGGAACTCTTGTACCTTCGGTAATTATTGATACAGGGTTAGAATTGTGAGCGTATTTGATGAACTCGTCAACCCATTCGCTGTGAAATCCGTGTCTTCTAAAATCGCCAGTATAAATAATGCTTCTCCCATCGTTCTCAATTATGTAGGAGCACGCACCCGGAATTGAATGATCTGTTTGGAACTGAGTAATATTTATCTCTCCTTGAGACGATTTGAACCTTGAGGGCTTGCCCTCTTTCATGATCCTTATTGGTCTTTTAATATCTGAAGGCTTGTGATCCGGTTTTGTTGCTCTCTTGTATTCGATTTCTCCGTTACTGCTTTGCCTTTTTTTGGGAACCATTTTGAATGATTCGTAAAAATTCAACACCTCGGATAAGAGAGTATCTTTGCTAGTGTTAGTAAGATGTTCTAAAATCGTATTTGAAACCCAGTTCATGTATATAGGCGTATTTTGCTTGAGAAAACCTATAAATTTGTAGTGATCGAGGTGTGCGTGAGTGAGAAAAAACGCTTCGACTATATTTTCGTTAGTTGTTATAATATTGTATGGATCAGAATTCAGAACGTTAGAAAATGGAGTGATTAAATCGTTTCTATATAACTTATTAATTGGTGGAATGAGTCCTAGGTACAAATAATCAATTATCCCGTTAAATTTGCGAGGATTGAGGAATTCTGAGAAATATTTTTGGTTATCACTAAAAGAAAGTCCAAAATCAAAAAGGAATTTTTTATCACCAATGTTAATAAATATTTTATTCCCCCCAATTTCACCAATCCCACCAAAAATTTCAATATTCATTTTCACATCTCCAAGAAGTCTAATAATTTTAGATTATATTACCCCTAGATATTATTATATAAGATTTGAGATATAAAGCTTTACTATTTGAAAGCTTAACACTATATTTTAGGTTTCTTCTTAATTTAACTGAAAATACTTCATTAATTTTTCAATAAGGTAAATAAAAGAAAAAAAAGAGTTATTTAGTCGAAAGTTTTCCCACATTTATTGCAAAAATTCGCGTGACCAGGTAATACGGACCCACAATTTGGGCAGAATTTACTATTTGGAACAGCAGCAGTAGTTTTTTTCGCTTCTTCTTTGGCTTCTTCCTTTTCAGCTCTCTCAGCTCTCTTAAATCCAAATTTCCCAACTAAAGCAACAGCCGTTCCAGCAAATGCCGTACCTGAATTGAAAGTGAATAAACTGTAAATCTGATCAAGAATGAGTTGTACCGAAGGATCAAGAGGAACTCCAAGAGTATCTACTAACCACATACCTCCATAAATTATTAACCCTAATAGTCCAAAACTAGTCGCGATTGTGATGATTATTCTTCCTACTCTACTCATTTTAATTAATATCAAAAACACACCCACAAGAACTGAATAACCGCCGTAAAAAGCTATGTATTCTAACACAGTTAGTACTGCAGAGACAATTGGTACAATTTCTGGTCCAATGTAGGGAAGAGCAAGGTTAAAAAGATATTGATAAAATAATGCACTGCCCGTAGCCGAACCAACGATCATTAAGATACCACCGGCAATTATTACCAATATCCAAAAGGTTTTTTTCATTATTTCCTCTCTTTTTTTAATGGTTGTTAATTGATTTAAACTAGATATGCAAAGATAGAAATAAAAGTTTTTACTTCTTTTTTTTTTCCTGTCTTTTCATTTTAAGTTATTTTACACTAATTGAATACTTAAAACTTGATCCTTTTAGGGTGAGTGTAAATATTCATCTTCCTACCTCGAACAAATCCAATTAAAGTTAATCCATAAGAATCAGCTAATCTTATACCAGATTCAATAGCAGCAGATAAGGACGAAACTATTGGGATTTGTGCTCTTACCGCTTTAAGGACTGAGTCACCAGTTAACCTCCCTGTTGATGTTAAAATTTTATTATTAAAGGGTTCTTTTTTCAGCAGTAGGGCTCCTATTACTTTGTCGATAGCATTATGTCTTCCAATATCTTCTTTAACTGCAAAAA
>JAGXOB010000085.1 GCA_019894735.1 Promethearchaeota archaeon
GGTAAATGTAATCGAAGATAATAGAGATGATTGCGTTGGTTGCAGAGCATGTGAAACCCAGTGCCCTGAAGAAGTAATAGAGATTATTGAAGAATAAAATCTCACAGATATTTTTGAATTTTTTTTTTTTTAATTATTTTTTTATTGTTTTTCAAATGTTTGAAACGTTCTTAAAGAACAATTTCGTGAAACCCGCCTTTCACGAATATTCGTATTCATAACCCACATATGTAAAGATGTATTCAGGTATTATAATTCTAAGAATTATTTTAAGGAGTATAATAAATTAAAGGAACCTTTACTCGGGAATTTACCAGAGTAATATTTTACCACAATTTTTACATATTCCTTCATTGATTTGCATGTTAAGACAATTTTCGTGATAAGTCGTATCACATGATTGGCACTTATATATCTTTCCGGTGTATTCACCAAAATCGTAGCCACAGTAACTACATTTGTCTGCATAGGAGAAATTAGCATTATTCGCGTCCACTTCGACTATTTGCGCCGTCCCAGTTAATCCCATATTTTGACTAGAAGGGTTTAGATATTGATCATTTGGTGCAGAAGGCGTTGCTTGTTGTGGTTGAGTATACTGTTCAGGTTGTTCCCAATCGGATACGTACCCTTTGGGGGGTGATTTCGAAATTCCCATTTTTGCAGAGACTTTTTCATCCAATATATTGGTTAATATTAAGGCTGAAGCGTACTTACCTTTTGCTCCTCCTTTCTGTAAGTGCGTATGGGAAATTAAATGAATCACACGCCCTCCTGCGCTTCCGTGATCAAAGTAACATAAAACAGGATCATCACCCCATTTTTTTTGAATGTGAGATGACCGGATTAGAACACGAACTGCAGGATTGAGAACCTGAATCGGGAAAGACCTATTTTCAAGCCACCACTTAAATTCATTTTTCTTTGTATCTTTAGCCGTCATTTTTTGCCATTTAGCTTGTTGAATTTCGCTTAATACACCGTCTAGGAAAGGGTGATCTGGTTCAACAATTTGACACGGAACGACAGCGTCACCAGTTTTTTGTTGGTTCCACCGAATATACCCGGGAAAAATATTTTCAACTATATGCCTTAATGCCCAATCAGTTGTAATTAACCAACCTCCTTTTATAGACACAAACTCACTGATTTTTGGGAAAGCTGAATGTGGAATTTTATCTCCAGGACATCCGATCAAAACGACATCGTAATCGCCTAAATTGTGTTTCATTATTTCGTTTGGATTAATAGTTAAATGTTTTGCGGCATACATGTGATCTATTACCTTTTTTGGGTGTTCGTAGCGCCCTTCAATCGCAAGTATTTTACCGTGCTTTTCTACTGCTTTTACAACGTCCTTTTTATTAAGTGCTTCCATTTTACGCTGTTTAACTTCAGAATACAGATCCTTCCAACTACTCATTAAATAACCTCTTTTAATAATGTTATATGAAATAAATATTACTTTTTATAAGTAATAAAAAATAATTCATATTTATATTTGCATTGGAAGCGATAATTATGGAAAATTTAAAAGATTTTGGCGAGCCGATAGAATTTTGGCAATATTTTTACGAAATTACTAAGATTCCTCGATGTTCGACTTATGAAGATAAGATAAGAGAATATATTAAAAGTGAAGCTGAGAAATTGGGGTTTCAAACTGAAGTTGATGGAATAAAAAATTTAGTTGTACGAATTCCTTCAAAAACAGACTCTGAAAGTAATAAAATAGGAGTCGTTCTACAAAGTCACATGGATATAGTGTGTGAAAAAAATGAAAATGTTCAGCACGATTTCTCAAAAGATCCTTTAAAATTAAAAACGATTGAGATTGAAAACGAGAGATGGTTAACTGCGGAAGGAACGACATTGGGTGCAGATAATGGTGTTGGGATCGCGTATCAGCTTGCTATTATGAAAAAAATTCATGATGGAAGCCTAGATTTTGATGATCTTGATCTAGATTTATTATTCACTGTTGATGAGGAGAGAGGACTTTCTGGTGCTAGTCAAATGGATAAAAACTTGATAAGCGGAAAATATTTGTTAAACCTTGATTCAGAAGAAGATAATAGATTTACCATTGGGTGTGCTGGAGGAAGGGTCTTTAAGGCTGAAGTAAGTTACGAGAAAGAATTATTAAGCAACCCAAATTTGAGGGCGATAAAACTCTCCATTTCTGGACTACTTGGTGGGCATTCAGGGACAGACATTAACAAAAAAAGAGGGAACGCTTTAAAAATATTAACTGAAATAATATGGAAAATAAGTTCAAAATTTAATATTTTAATTAACTCTCTAGAGGGAGGGAATTTAACTAATGCAATACCTAGGGAGGCTCGTGCTATTTTTTTCATAGACCAGAGCCATAAAAATGAACTTGAAGCATTTTTAAAAGATGTAATTCCAAATATTAAGAATCTTTATGTGGGAACAGATTCGAACTTAGAGATTTCAGTGGATCTATTAAAGGATTTCACAGATAAAACAACATTTTCAAAGCCGTTCCAAAATATCCTAATTGATCTCTTTTATTTAATGCCAAATGGACCTATATCTTTACACCCTACAAGTAAAGGTTTAGTGCATACTTCACTGAATTTTGCTGTAGTGCATACATTAGAAAATTTAATTGAATTCAAAGTTAGTACTAGAAGTTTAGAACAATATGATAAAGATTCTTTATTTGAGAAGCTAAAGACACTCTTGAAAATGTCTGAGTTAGATACAAACATTGAGGTAATCACTGTCTATCCAAGTTGGTCCCCAAACTTTAACTCAGAACTAACCGAAATATCTAAACAAGTATACAAAAACCTTTTTGATAAAGAAGTAATTATCCAAGCGATTCACGCTGGATTAGAATGTGCTTTTTTTAGTTCTTTTTATCCAGATATGGAGATGATCTCATTAGGACCTAATGTACTTGGAGGGCATTCTCCTGACGAGCGACTTGAAGTAAAAAGCGTTGCAAAAATTTGGAAATTTTTAATTGTTTTACTCCAGAATTTAAACTAGATATCTTGAATAACTACTTCTTTTTTTAACAAAATTTTAATTTAAAAAAAATTTATAAATCAATGTAAATAAAATTTGAAGATTAGCATGCAAGAGGAAAGAAAAAATAAATTAAAAATTCCTAAAGAAGAAGTCGTCGGTTCAGAGACTGTTTTCGAAAAGATTAGAGGGAAAACACCTTGGATTTTTGGTAAAACACTTAGAAAACCTAAGATTTTGTTCCCAGCTTTAAAAACTTCGAAAATGAATATACCTCTCCCCGGCAAATCAATCGCAGTAATGGGAATTTACATTATATTGTTCCTTTTACAAACGGGAATAGTCTACCTTATATTTAGAGAACCTCCAGCTCTAGGGAGTAATCCAAGTACTGGCGCACCGATGTTTATATATGAAGATATTAATGAATCATTTATAATAGAAGGTATTGTCGCATCGATTTTTATTTTCCTGTGTTCTATCGGTTTTATTTTATTATATCAGGCATCTAAATATGTATACAATAAGAGTATTGCAATCCGATATTTAGTTGTGGGGGTAATTTTGATTTTAACTGCTTTTGGTACGCTCCAAGCAATGATCACGATTAAGCTTGGACAGAAATTGTTTAATGTTTAACTAATTTCTATTCAAAACCAAAAATAAATTTCATTTTTTGTTGAATAAAAACGGAATAATTCATCTATTTCAACTTGAAATTTAATTTAAAGAAAAAAAAAGAAAAAATTATAAATTTTCTAGGAAATTTTAAAAATAGGTTTAACCAAGGGATTCAACGAAGGATTTATAAGAGGCTTCATCCATTAGATTTCCTTTTTCGGCATCCCAATTTGAAGCATTGATCTTGAATAACCAAGCCTTAAGGGCATCTTCGTTTATTTTTTCAGGTTCATCCATTAAATCACTATTTACTTCCGTAACAGTTCCTGAAACGGGGCTATAAACATCTCCTACGGCTTTACTTGACTCAACTGTAGCGTCAATAGGGTCTGAAGATGGTTCAGCTCCATCCATAGCAACTTGAGAAAGTTCTGCACCTTCAAGAGCATCAACATCAACAAATGAAATCTCTCCTAATTGCTCAGCAGCATAGAGAGAAAGTCCTACTTCTCCATTTGCGTCGTTATACCATTGATGGGTTTTCGTATACCAATATGTCATGCTTTTTCCAACTCTTTGTTAACAATTTTAGAAATTTGTATAATATTGAATTTAATTGTATGATAAAATTAATTATATCATAGATTTAAAATTTTTTTATTGAAATATAATTAAAAAAAAAAAATTGCTAGATAATGAAGTATTCTATCAAGAAACAAATAGATTCTAATATTGATTTTGAAGAATGGTATTGTAAGATTATAAACGATTTCAATTTTGATTATCAAAAAGATCTGGAAGCAAGAGATTTATTATCGAGTATTTTACGAGAAAAAAGTGGAGAGTGGTGTCTTGAAGAAATTTTAAGTTCTTTTATCCGATTAATTCACAACAAAAAACGTATTTTTATTTATGGATGTGGTCCTTCACTTGAAGAAACTGTCAAATATATTCTTGAAAATCAAGATAAAAATTATTATAACAATGCTGTGAACTTAGTTGCTGATGGTGCAGCTCGATTACTAATAAAAAAGAAGATACCCATCAACGCGATTTTTACAGATTTAGATGGGATTACAAGAGCTGATTTTGATAAATCCGAGTATATAATTGTTCATGCCCATGGAGATAATATTGCTCGGTTGAAATATTTTAAGAAGGAAATTTTATACTTTCCAAATGTTATAGGAACGACTCAAGTAAAACCAGTTGAAAATCTTGTAAATTCAGGAGGTTTTACTGACGGTGACAGGATTTTATTTTTTATTGCTTCTTTATTAATTCCTACGCATGAGTTATACCTTATTGGTATGGACTTTAATGACATTGTGGGTAAATACAGCAAACCGGAGATCGAAAGGAATCAAGTAGCAGACATTGTTAAGCTAAAGAAGTTACAATATGGATTGAAGTTAATTGAATGGCTATTACTCCAAATTAAAAATCCAGTCTATATCGTTAATTCAAAAACCGAAACAGTTAACTTGAAACATCTATCACTAGAAATGTTTAAGAGTAAAATTTTAAAGGATTAATATCTAAATTTTATAGTCTTCCAATCCTTTTTTAGTAATCTTATAAAGCAATTTTTTTTCAGGCAATAGATGGGAGTTTATTAGATGAATATAGTTCATATTTTTTTCCTTATAACTCAGATACAAAAATTCAGAAAAATAATGATTTAAATACTGCATACCTACGGGGATTTCCTTTACAATTGCATTTTCATTAAAATTGGGAGCAACTTGAGCTGTTAAAATGGTGATTATATTGTATTTCTGAGTTAGGTCATAAATTTTTTCTAAAATCCTTAGAAATGTTGTTCTAGCTTTAAAAAATGAGATTTCTTTATCACCACGCTCAAATCTATAATAATTATTAATAGAATCAACGATTAGCATCCTAATATTATTGTTTTTGATCACATCTCCAACCTCATTTAATTTTAATAGAAGAGCTGTATTGCTCATAATTTTAGACACTAAGATGTTCTTCAGTGCTTTTTCACCATCAAGATTATTAGCAACTGCCAATTCTCTTATCCTTTCTGGACGAAATGTGTTTTCTGTGTCCAAATAAATCAATTTTTGAGATTTGCAAAAAATTTGTACTGATAACTGATGACACAATTGAGTTTTCCCTGATTTATTTGCTCCAAAAACCACATATATGTTTCTCGATTGAAACCCACCCCCTAAAACTTTATTTACATTTTTTGAATTAGTTGAAATTTGGTTTTTCTCTTTATCGATATTTTCTATACCACGAATGATATAATTCTTTTCTACAAAAGCGGATTTTTTTAATTTAACCATTGTAAATTTCATCTTTTAACGATTGTATTGACTAGCATATTGTTTAGTATAAATTTAAAAAATACGATTTATAATAAAATACAATTTTAGCAAAAATTAAATCGTAAAATTAATTTGTGATTAAACATTGAATATTATTTATATTAATTTTAGATTTGCTTTTATTATAATTTACTTATAAATTTAGTTACATCCTTTTAAAATGGCAAAAAAGAAGAAAGAAGTTTGTCCTTTTTGTGGAAATAGTTTTGCATATCTCAGTCGCCACAAGTGTAAAGTTAAAGAAAGAGTTGAAGGCCCAGAAGAAAACGAAAAATCTGATGCTAAAAGAAGATCGGAAAGAATAGAAGAAAGAAAACGAGAAGGTGTGCGTGGTCTAAAGAAAGACGAACAAATGGTTTTCAAACATATATTGCGAGTAAAAGACATTTTTTTTGATGATTTATTAGAAATTACACAGAAAGAGCGAGTAGAACTCGATAAAATTTTGGATATTTTATCTTTACAGTCAAAAATTAGCGTAATCCGTGAGTTAGTAGAAGCTTCATGGACAAAACATATTTCTTTAAATGAAACTTATGATGTAAAAGTAAAAAGTCAAAAAATTGATAAAAATAAAAACGATTTCATACTAGACATTTTCTCTCACCAACCGTGTTTGAATTGTCCATATGCTAGTAAGTGTAATAATACCAATCTTGATCAATTTAACCCAAAACATTGTCCATGGTTATCTGATTGGATAAAATCGTCCTTGGAAGGATTACCTTATTCTATTGATTTCGAAGTAGTAAATGACGAATGAAGTCAACTATTTTTTCTTTAATCCAATTAAGTAGATTTCATTACTCTTTTTATTTGACGATTTTGGTTTTAAGCTCTTAACATCCATAAAACTACGCTTCATTTCGGTATAGAAATTATCAAAATCAGCCCCTTGAAATATTTTTATAACGAAGTTACCTTTGAATTTGAGGAATTTTGTAAGCTCAAGAATATTAAAGCAGAGTTTAGTTTGTCTTGCTTGATCACTAAATTTGTTTCCTGATTTTTTAATGCTTGCATCAGATAGAAAAAGGTCAAGTTTTTCTCCTTCGAAATATTTACTTACTTCAATAAGAAACTCAGGCGTTGTAAAATCCATTTTAACGATCTTTATATTTTCAAGAGGGGATAATTTCTTGGTATCTACGCCCATAATTTTATAGTGATCTCGGTGATAATATTTGTCAAAATATTTAGTTACATTTAATTCCGCGTATTTTTTAGCTATTTGCAACCACGACCCCGGAGCACTACCTAAATCTAATATATAATACGCTCTTTTAAAAATATTATACCTATGTTGAATATCTTGTAATTTAAAAGCGGAACGAGCTCTATAACCTTCACGCTTAGCTTTTTTATAAGTGGCATCTTTTCTATGTTCTTCTGCATCTTTTGGCATAGTTTTTAGATTAGTTTAATTTTTCATTCTGTTTTAGGACTTTTTTTAATTCCTCAATATTCATGTTTGTTTTAATCGAAATAAAGTCAAAGTGAGTTCTTGAAGCTTTATAGCCTTTGTCCTCAATTATTTTTATAATATCTTCAAGTTTAGGAATAGATGAAAGCTTTAATTGCTGAGATATTTTATGAATGTTATAATATGAAACAGGCATATTTATCTCATTAAGTGCGAATTTAAGGATCTTTCTAATCTTATTTTTATTATTAAAAGTGAATTTCTCATTTAAAAGACTTAACTCTTCTAAATATGATTTTTGATGCAATTCACCAACCCATAAAGGCCCAGAATATGATAAATTGTTTTCATTTAAGCATATAGGGCATTTTTGAGGAATCTTTAAGATATTCTCAATAAAAGATGTACGATTTCCACAATTGTTACAATGAATAATATATCCATAACTTTTTGGTAAATCTTTTAATATTTTTGACTTTCCTCTGAAACTAATTGCAAAAATTCTTATAAAATGGTTAGAATAGAAAGTTAGGAGCGGTATTATACCTAAATTGTTTATATGCGCAATTCTTGAAATAAACGAGATTAATATTCGCGCCCCAATTTCCTTACAATATTCTGTGTGGAGTGGTTTGGCCATATACTTTCTAATGCAAGCCTTTGGCTTGACTCCGAACAATACTGCTGTATCTGTAGCCGTTATACATAACAATCCTTTATCCTTTTTAATAGCTTTAAAGGCAGAATCAATATAAAGGTTGGGAGTGCCAAAAGGATCGATTGAAATAACATCTGATAAGGTAGAACTTCGAGAAATTTGAGAAAATAAAAGGTTTGCGTCTTCATTTAAAACTTCCGCTTGTCCAAGGTCAATTCCATTTAGTTCTAAGTTTTTTTTTATTAGTTCAACTGCAACGGGATTTATATCGTTTAAATATATTTTTTCAACATTCTTTGTATTTTTTAACAATCTTATTGAACCAATACCAGAAGCTGCCATTGAATCTACTACTACTAACGATTGTTGGTTAAAATTTTTACTATATGCTATGATGGCTAGGATTGAAATATCTCTATTTATCTCCATTCTGTCGTTATAGAATACATTCATAGATTTAGAGGGGATAGTGTCACTATCTATCTTGTGTAATAGGAAGTTTACAGAACCTTCTTGTTTGGTAATGTAATTGTTTTTACCTAAATCTTGATTTTCAATTTTCATGTTATCCTTTACTTATCTACTAGTTAATTAGGTTGTTGAGTAAAAAAGGTTTACTGGCTTTTCGCTACCTAATAAACCGCCAGAAGTTCTCATATGGATTTCATTAACATTGCTTACAGTTAAAGGTTCGATATCTTCCATTCTTTTAACCTCGTTTGTGTTTTCGGGGTTTCCAATAATTAAAAAAACACCTTTTAAAGTTTTAATAATAAAAGCTAATGGAAGCCATTCATAATATATACGAATTTTAGCTTTTGGTGAGGGAAAATATGCGTATATACCACCATAAGTTATAATTGCATGTAAATCACCAACAAAACTTCCACTGTAGCGATTTTTAAAATTTCGATTAATTAACGCTTGTTCGTATGCTTTACATCTATCGGACCACTTTGTTGAATCTCCTCCAAGACACCTTATCCCCCCTTCCACTATGTTAGGCAATTTTTTTAATTCTTGATAAATATAGTGATAAAAGGTCATACTATAAGGGGATGTATCCAGAATGAATTCTGTAACTTTACTATTAAATGCTAAAACTAAGTTAGTGTAAATTCCATATAAAACATAGAAACTACAAATTATGGTTCCCTCCTCATTAAATATTCCCACTATCGTTCCGACGGTTCTATTAACTATGACATTGGATGAGCCATCTACAGGATCTATTGTAATTCCAAACTTCCCACTACCTAAAACAGGTTCAGCTTCTTCAGAAGCAACAAATAGAAAATTGACGTCGCTTTCTTGAAGTGCTTTTAGGATAATACTATGAGTTAAAACATCCTCGTGAATTTGGGATTCCCCATAAAGATTAACAGTCTGTTTTACTACACTTTCAATTTCCATTCTATGTTCTATTTCTCGTGAAGTTATACCTCTTTCTAACAAACCCCTTATAGGAATCGTAGCTTCAGTGATTGTTTCAATAATCTCAATCAATTCGTCTCTATTTGAAAATGAAGGTGGAATATTATTATTTAACCATTTTGATAATTTTATGCTTTCTCTTCTATCGCTCATTAAAACAACTCATTTAATGATTCAAAATTTCATTTCTCGAATTAAAATAATGAGCTATAATTGATAATCTTTTATATTTTTTTATTCAAAACCACATTCGGTTAACATAGAATCTAGTGTTAGAGAGATATTATCATTTCCTCTACTTAAAATGAGTCTTCGGTTGTTTACTACGTCTGTTCGTTCGATTTTGATAGAATCTGTTACCCAATATTGCATTACATTA
>JAGXOB010000086.1 GCA_019894735.1 Promethearchaeota archaeon
TTCTTCTTGTCTCCAGTACTTAAATGATCAATATTCTGCGTCATATTTTTAAGTTTTTCCGCTCTTACCGAAACTGTTTTAGCTGGACCGAGACATCCAACGCATGGGTCTCCCTTATCAGTACACTTTAAGGTACAACCCATACTAGTAATCGGACCAAAACATAATTCATATTTTTCTAATAAACAGTTATCGTTATTTAAAGAGCAATCATTACAGAAAGATAAATCTGCCATTGGTTGTGGCTTTTGACCAAGTAAGAATTGAACTGAGCTTATGATAGCTTCCGGTTTTGGTGGACATCCCGCCATATATATGTCAACGCTAATAACTTCGTCCAATGGAACGATTTTATTAGTGAATCCAGGCATGTGTTCTTTAGGTTCGTGTGGAGATTCGTTAGTAATCGATTCTGTCTGTTCGAACTTCCGTTTGATTAATTCCTCAATATCCCACTCATTAGCTAATCCGTGAACGTTACCGTAGCAAGAACAACTACCAAAAGCAATTATAAGTTGGCATTTAGCCCTCATGAGCTTGGCGTTTTCTACATCCGCATTTGTTCTTAAACTACCTTCCACGAAGCCTACAAGAATATCCCCGTCTGGTCGCGCTACTAGTGAATCGTGTTTGAAATCTACAACTGCTGGCCAATATACAATATCAAGCGCTGGGAGAATTGGCAACAATCCTAAATGTGCGTTCAATAAGGATTGATGACATCCCCAACAATCGCTATTTTGCATAAAAGCTACTTTTACCATTTTTCATCAAATTTTTGTTTTTTTATTTAATTTTTAAAATTAGCTAGTTTGTTTCAAAAAATAACTAATTGTATTTATTTAGTCTTAATTTTATAAAAAAACTTCTGCTTTTGTAGTATTATTTTACAATTTATTAAAGGAAGGTTTAAATTATTCATCATGTTTTAAAATGTGGTATTAATTACGATGAATATTATTTTCACGAAAAATAAAAGTGTATATTTAGTTTAAAATTTATTAGAATTAGATAGATTTTTAAAAACTATAAAGTCAAATATTATATTATCTCCTCAAAAATGTCTCAAAATAAATATTATTTTGTTTAAATTATGAGTAATATACACTTGAATAACGGAATTTTTATCGATTCCAGACATTTAGGTCAAAAAGTTCGCTTACTCCTAAAAAAAGAGCAAATTCAACCCTTGATTTGTAAATAAAGTTAAAGAATCAAAATAAAATAGTTTAAAATTAATCTAATTATTATTTACTTAGTTAAAATTAATATCTTTTCAATATAAGTCGTTAATCTTTTACGTCCATTTTAGGGGTATATATATGAAATTCAAATTTGATCTAATTGATAGAAAAATTTTGGAAATGTTAATAGATGACGGTCGTCAAAGCCTAACTCAAATATCGAAAGAAATAGCATTGAGCAATTCAGGAATTAAAAAAAGAGTCACTAAATTAAATAAATCTGGAATATTAAAGATTCAAGGAAATTTTAACCTTGAAGCGATGGAATTTAAAGCTTGCGTCATACTTCTTGAGGTCAAAAATTTTGAATACATCGCGGAAATAATTAAAGCTTATAAATCTTGTCCATATGTTTTTTTAGTTGCAGAAATATTAAGTAGTTTTAATTTAATGATAGGTTTATTTGGAAATAGTGACCAAGACTTAAATAATAAGTTAAAATTATGTGGACCATCTAATAAAGAAGGAGTATTACATTCAAAAATTATTTTAATATCAGATTTTAAAATTCCTCAATATTTACCTCTTCATATTTCTTTGATAGAGAATGAAGATATTAATAATTCTAATTCTTGCGGATTTAGATGTATTGATTGCGTAGCTTTTATTAAAAATGAATGTAAAGGTTGTTGTTAATAAAAGGGTCAAAATATTTAGTTAAAAAAAAAATTCTTAAAAAAAAAAAGGAAATTATAGTTTTTCAATTTTAGCTGAACAAACTTTTAACTCAGGAATTTTAGCAATAGGATCTAATACAGGATTTGTAAGAACATTAGCTGCTGCTTCTTTAAAATGGAAGGGCATAAAGATCAAACCTTTCCTTACTCGATGAGTAACCTTAGCTTTTGTAATTACTTCTCCACGTCGAGAGCTTACCTTAACCTTCTCCCCATCAACGATTCCCATTTCATTAGCATCTTCGATAGAAATTTCAATATAGCCTTCTGGCACTCTGGCATGAAGGGTTGGAGATCTTCTACTCATTGTACCAGTATGGAAGTGCCATAAAACTCTACCCGTCGATAACACTAATGGATATTCAGGATCATCTACTTTGGGATCACCTTCTTTTGGAGGTAGATATGGACATACATTTAAATGTCCTTTACCTCGAACAAAAGCTCCATCCTTATGTAAAAATATAGTACCTGGAGAAGAAGTATCTCTACAGGGCCATTGTAGACCATCTCGTTTGTTATTAAGTCGTTCCCAAGTAATTCCTGCGTAAATGGGAGTAGTTTTATTAATCTCATCATCAATTTCTTTTGGATGGGAATAATTTAAACCATCGTAACCCATTGCTTGTGCCATACGACTGATAATTTCCCAATCGGGCTTACTGTTGCCAACAGGATCAACTGCTTTTCTTATTAATTGTATTCTTCTTTCAGTACTAGTAAATGTACCATCAGTTTCAGCAAAAGAAGCTGCTGGTAATACTACATCAGCTAATTCGGCAGTCGGTGTCATGAAAATATCTGAAACTACGAGAAAAACTTTCTTTAAACCTTCTCGCACATGATTAATATCAGGATCGCTAACCATTGGATTTTCACCCATAACCCATAATCCCTTCAGTTTTCCATCATAAGCGTCATTCATAATCTCAACCACGGTACGTCCAACTTCTGTATCCATATCGTCAACATTAATACCCCAAATATCAGCCATTTTCTTCCTGGCTTCGGGATCTATAACCTTTTGGTATCCAGAAAAGACATTTGAAAGAGCCCCTAAGTCACATGCGCCTTGAACATTCTGCTGACCTCTTAAAGGATTTACTCCAGTCCCCCATTTACCCATATTTCCACAGAGCATTTGGAGATTAGCAGTGCTTTTAACGTTATCAGTTCCTGTTGTGTGTTGAGTTATACCCATTGAATAGATTAGGGAACACGCTTTGGCATTCGCGATCGTTTTAGCTGCCTTGATTATATCTTCTTCTTTTACTCCACATATATCTGCAGCCATTGCAGGAGTCATCTTCATAACTTCTTCTTTAAACGCTTCAAAGTTCTCGCAATATTTTTCGATGAAATCTTTATCATGAAGATCATTGCTGATAATATAATTCATCATCCCGTTAAGTAGTGCAACATCTGTACCAGGCCATTGATTCATCACAATTCCTCCATGGTCATTTGCGATTTCTGAAAGAGGAATTGTTCTTGGATCTGCTACAATTAATGTTCCTCCTTTATGAACAGATTCTAAGATTCGTTTCCCAATTAAGGGATGTTGTTCGTTAGTATTTGATCCAGTAACATATATTACATCCGCATCAGAGATTTCATCAAGCGAGTTAGTCATTGCACCAGAACCAAAAGAGGCCGCTAATCCCGCAACGGTGGAGGCGTGACACAATCTAGCACAATGATCAACGCTGTTTGTTTTAAAAACTGCTCGTGCAAATTTTTGCATAGCATAATTCTCTTCATTCGTACATTTTGCAGAGCTTAAACACGCAAGTACCCTGGTATCCCCTGAATTTTCATCCATGATTTTTTTAAAGTTATCCGCACAATATTGTATTGCTTCATCCCAACTTACTTTTTCAAATTTTCCATTCTTCTTAATTAATGGATCAGTAAGTCTTTCAGGAGAATGAATAAATTCATGTAAGACCCACCCTTTAATGCATAATTTTCCTTTACCCGGATTAAATCCATCTCTAACTGGTTTAGTATCAACTACTTTTCCATTTTGTACTTTAAGATAGACTTGACATCCTGTCCCACAATAAACACATGTTGTTAATACCTTTTCCATTTTAAGCACCCTCCCATACTGTTATTTCAGGTTTTACCCTATGTGATTGATATCCTATTTCATTTAGCGACTTACCCATTGCTAATCCTAATAATTCGATAGCATAAAACACAGGAATCTTATCATCTTTAAGTTCTACATATTCTCTTGATGCTTGTATCTGTCCCATATCAAATTGATTAAAACAAAATGGACATCCAGTGCTGATAATTTGAGCGCTAGTATTTTTTTTTATATCTAATAATTTAGTTGCTATACATTTATTATTAGCGCTTTTATCTCCAACTAAATTTAGTGCTACTCCACAACAATCAATCTTTGTTATATAATCTATGGGAATAGCTCCTAAAGCAGCAACAAATTTATCGTATTCTTCTGGATCAGTAGGATCGTCATATTTTATTATCTCATCCGGCATCAATAAGTGACATCCAGGATGAGAAGCAACTCTTAATCCGTTCAACGGTTTTTTTATTTTTTTTTTAAGATTGTCGTAGCCAATATCATCTTTAAAAACTTGCATTAAATGTTTCACTTCGACAGTACCATCATACTTCTTTCCAATAGCACTTAAAACATTATTAATGGCGGCTTTTATTTCAACATTTTTCTTGATTTTATCATTTGCTATTGATAATGTGTTTAAACAACCATTACACAATGTTAAAATATTCATACCCTTTTCTTCCGCAAGAGCTAAATTCCTCGCTGCACATGTCAGCCAAAAATACTGATTAGCTCCTTGTAATTGAACTGGATCTGGACAACAAGAAAAATCTTCTTCTTCTTGAATTTCAATCCCAATCTCTGGAAGAATTTCCAATGCAAGCTTTTCAATATTAGACAATCTTGCAGGAATTGTGCATCCTTTAAAAAATAAATATTTTCCCATCTTTAGTTCCCCTCCATTTTTAATCCTGTTTTTTCTGCTATAATTTTTAACTCCTTACTTACATTTTCATTAGATGATAATTCCTTCAATCCAATTTTTTTCCTATCTGCATTTATTTTCGCACTGATATCATAAGCAAGACCGGTATTTAATACTTGTTTGGTTATTGCATACACTCCCGCAGGAGCTAGACCTTTTTGGTATGATAACCTTTTCAAATTATTAAAAACCTCAGCGGGTTCAGCATCTTGAGGACATACCAGGATGCATTTTTCACAAGCAGAACACATCCAGACATTTTTCAGAGCTGTTGGTTCATCGCTGCCAAAGAGTTGAGAAATGAATGCATTTTCTATATCATATTTCGATACATTCAAAGTAACGGGACAAAAAATAGAACAAGCTGAACATTTAAAACATCTTTCGACTTCTTCGCTTTGTTTTATTATGTTATCTTTATTGTACTTAATTTTTATTATTTCCATAATTATCTTACCAATTTTTTTTTTTTTAATAATTATTTAGTATTTTATAATAAATATTTTTAAATTTAAGAATTGCACTATTAAAAATCGTCAAGTATGTCAAAAATGAGTAATTAAATGTTCAGATTTTGATTAAAAAATGATAAAAAAAAGATATTATTATCGATTTTCATTACATTTGATTTAAAAATTAAACCAATTTTCAAGAAAAGGTGTGAAAAATAAACCAGAACATTAATAATATTTCGGTTTTAGTAAAAAAAGTTTAAAAATAAGACACATTTCTTATTTCTATATCGTAATTTTTAGAAAATTTAATTAAAAAAAAAGGTTAAGAAAAAAAATGTCATGTATTGATCCGACTATTAATGCAATTTCATCTGCGGGTCAAAGTAAAACTAAACAATCTTTTTTAGTTAATTTACTTACAGGATGGAATGCAGGAGTCTTTATTGCAATTGGTGCAACTCTGGCAACTATTGTATCGCAGAAAGTATCTTCTGATTGGGGGGGTTTTATGTTTGCTGCAGTCTTTCCCATTGGTCTTATTGGAATTATTTTTATGGGGGGTGCTGATTTATTTACGGGAGATTGTATGATCACCCCTATGGCGACATGTACTCGGAAATCAAAAATTGGTGAATTGTATCGCAACTGGTTCTTAGCTCTAGGGGGTAATTTGATAGGTTCTATATGTTGGGCATGGATCATAGCCCTTTCATTAATATATGGAACATCTATTAGTGCAGGCTCTGCTGCAAAAGCTATTGCTATAGCAGAAGGAAAGATTGCTCTGATGAGCGCAGATTTCGTTGGTGGATTCTTGACAATGGTATTTAAAGGGATAATTTGTAACTTATTAGTCAATTTTGCAATCTATCAAGGTATTAAATCTAATAGTAATTTAATGGCGAAAGTGTTTAATATATGGTTTCCGATTATGGCATTCGTAGCCGTTGGATCGGAGCACGTTATCGCAAACATGTTCTTTATCCCTATAGGAATCTTCTCTGGAGCGAATGTCACATGGACGCAAGCATTTATTTACAACTTCTTACCAGTTTTGACGGGTAATATGATTGGAGGATATGTATTCATGGGTCTGAATTATTGGTTTAGTACAGGGACTCATGATGTTGATGATCCCGAAGGTACAGTACATTCAGATGCACGAAAAGTTGGACGCGTGCTGAAACAATTTATTCCTTTAATAATTGGGTGGGTTATATTATCCTTAGTCTACATAATCATCCCTGCAGGAATTGCAATGTTTCTTGAAAATGGTATTATCGGTTCAGCGGGTTTTGCTCGGATGTCATTCATGGATACTCCCATGCTCGGTAACGTAACGGTAGACCTTGTCGTTCCAATTGTAATAATTGTATATGTGATTCTCATTAGTATCGTCTTGAGAATTACGTTCAGAAAGACATTAGTAAGAATTTAAATTTTTTTTTTTTTTTATAATTAGTATATTTTAAAGAGTGAGTAGTATGGCAGAAGAAGGAGAAAAAAAAAAGATTTTCAAAAAACATTCTATAGTATTAGTCATATTTCAGGTTATATTAATAGCACTTGTAATAATTTTATATAATCTAAGGAATACTGAAATTGGAATCCAGAACTTTTCGATGGAAAAATTATTTATCTTAGTTTTCGCGTTCACCATAATGTTTGGAATATTTGTTACTGGATATTTATTAAACGGGTTGTTCAATTACAACATTGTAACTACAAATTTTGTAAAAAAGATCAATTACAAAGTACTAATGACAATATTATTTATCATGATGATCATCGGTGCGGCTTGTTTTTTAATGGAATTGTCTTTGAGCGGTGGAGAAATATCAGCACTCACATGGGGGAGCTTTATTTTAGGATTAATGGGGATAGTAATTCTTGGAATAACATTATTTATAGGAATTTTTTTGATAATTAATGAGATAAAAGAATCTTTATAAAAATTAAAGAAAAGTTTTTTCAAATTATCATAATTTTTTTAATTTTTCATTTCTTATAATCAACAACATTAAGTATTATTATATTGAATAAGCTATATAAGGCGTTAATATGAATAAAAATTTAAAACCTCAAAGTAATATTATTAGTCAATCTATAAAAGAATATCAACCTCTTTTTCTTTATCGCCCAAAGGATAAAGTATATTGGGATAAAAAACGAAAAGAGGGTTTAGCTCAATTCTATTTGAAAGAAAAGGGAGAATTGATACCTTGGGAGGGTGAAAAAATCTTAAAAGTTTTTGATAATGTTACTTTAAATGTAAAGGATGATACATTTAAATCAAAATTTAAAAAAATGCGCGTTGCTAAGCGCGCACCTAATAAATGGAGACTTTTTTTCACAACAGAAAGAATTGTAGCGACTATTCCGTATGGAAAAACCCTAAAGATCGGTGATATCGTTGAGCTATTTACCACGACATTTAAACGCCAATCACATAAAAATTATTACATTGTAGGTCATTTCCCACATTCTATGTTAGCGGGGATTGTATTAAGATTAAAACAAGGAAAACCTACCTGTGAACATATAGCATTTGTTTATAAAAATAAATTGAAAAATAGAGTCGTTAATTATACGTTATATTTTTTTAATTATGGTTCCCAGAAACAATCTGAGGAGTTTTGTTTAAAATTTAAAAATTTAGCTTGTAAACTCCAACTAAAGTTGCTGAAATTAGTGAAAGATTTATCTCTATTATCTCAAACCGAATTATCAAGAATCAGATTTAAAATAACAGAAAATTTAGACAAGAACGAATTTGAAATGAGAGAAAATAGAGAGAAATTCAAAGACATAAATATCAAAACTTTATATGTTGGTGGAATTCCATTACCAATCTTTCCTAGAATCACATATAAATATTCATAATTTAAAGAGATGAATTTAAAGAGAAGAGCTCGATTTTTTTTCTTTATTTTTTTATTAAGAAGAACTAAATGAATTTCATATCGTGTAAAAGAAGTCGTTTTACTTATTTCTTCTAAAACCCTATTATAAAAGATATAATAGGGTTTATAAAATCCTATTAACAAACCAAAATGTCTAGAATTGATCATATTCTCTAGATCCTTTTTGGGAAATGATCATTTCTTCCTGAGATTTTACTGATATGCAAAAAAAAGGGAAAATTCTTGTTTCAAACTGAAACCTTTTATCACGATAAAGAGTTAGATTGAAACTGAACCCGATTGCATCGTTTATTTTCTCCTATAACCAAAACATTTATATTACCACTTAAGTATTTTATTAATAAGTAAAAATTATCAAAAATAATTATAAATAGGAGGTTTTTTTAAATGGTGCAAATATTAGAACCCGAAGAAAAATATGAAAAAGTTGAAAAAGTTTTCGAAATACCTGAAATTGATATTGAAAATAAAGAATATATAAGTCAATATTTTAAATTAATGTTAGCTGGAAATCCCCTTCTTAAATTTTCCATTGAAAATGAAAAGGGTAAGGAGCTTTACTCTAATCTATTGAATGTAGAAATGCGATAAATTTCGTATATAATCAAAGTGGGTATTAGTAATCTCGCTATATCAGAATTTAGTATGTTAAACTTTAATTCTATAAAGTATAAATTTTAAGATGATCCTAACTCCTAATAAAATATTCGAAAGTTTTAGAAGTCATTCAATAGATAAATCAAAAACTGTAGATTTATTAATCACATTAATAGAAACTATTGAAGATGATGAAATAAGGGAAGAGTCAATTAAT
>JAGXOB010000087.1 GCA_019894735.1 Promethearchaeota archaeon
TATGCATCTAGACTAAAAACAAGACTGGGAGCAGAAGTAATCTCTATGGGGGATATTTTTCGTGAGATTATGAAAAAAGAAACAGATTTTGGCAAGAAAGTTAAACAGTTTGTGGAGAAAGGTCTACTTGTTCCAGATGAGATTGTTATTGAAGTTTTAAGAAAAAAACTTTCTGAAATTTCAGCGGGAAAAGGGGTCATCTTCGATGGGTATCCGAGAACAATTGTTCAAGCTGAAAATCTTCAGAAAATAGCAAAAATTGACGTCATTTTATTGCAAAATGTTCCTGACTGGATTATTATTGAACGATTATCCTCAAGGAGAATATGTAAAAACTGTAATGAAGTCTACAACATCCGTTTTCTTAAACCTAAAATTGAAAATGTGTGTGACAAATGTAATGGACAGTTATATCAACGCCCAGACGACACTGCTGAGGTTATAAAGAAAAGAATCCAATTATATCAAGAAATGACTAGCCCGATTATAAAATATTATGATGACAAAAAAATTCCTTTCATAATATCTGAGATCACAGAACTTCAGACACCTCCAGAGAAAGTAGTAGAAAAGATATTAGTTGAATTGAAAGAACTTAAGTTAGCTTAGATATCTAAGATAAATTCTAAAGTAACTTTGTTGGGATCTTTAATGATTTCCATACGATGATATGTAATAGCTTTCACTCCAACTTTTTGCACATGTTTTTTTGGATCAAAAATTTCACCCCATATTTTAGCGTTCAAAGTAAAAAACCCCAAATTTTTCTTTAGCGATAAAATTTTGAATTTGGAGTAAAGTCTATTTTTTACCTCAAAGTTCACTATCAAGATTTCAAGCCAATTATAGAGAAGCTCTAGCTCATCTTTACCTTTAACTAGAATGGAGTCCTCTAAAGTTGACTTAACTTTTTGAGTGTCAGTCATAACTTCAAACATTGCAATAGCCGCGTTTTCAAAGGCTTCCTCCATGGTTTTTCCATACGAAGCTATGTAAACATCTGCGGTGTGTTCTAAGAATTCAAACTTAACAGTCTTATCCAAGATTTAGCCCATCACAAATTAATTAATAAAAACAAAAACAAAGGAAAATGGATCTGTTAGTCTGGAAAAAGCTAGAATTTCTTCTGGATTTCGTCTATTGCACCAGTTACTAACTTTATCGAGTTTTTAACATCAGTTACATTTAGCATACCTACTGGACTGTGAATATATCGCGTTGGAATAGAAACGGTTCCACTAGGAACACCCTGTCTTGCTAAAGAGATCCGAGCTGCGTCAGTTGTACCTGGTAAACCTGTTTCAAGCTGATAAGGTAATTTATTTTTATTTGCTGCATCGATAAGTAAGCTTAAAACTTTTGGATGCGAAATTAAACCTGCATCAGTAACTGTCAACGCTGGACCTTTTCCCATCTTTATACTAGAGTCAAAATCCTTAACACCAGGAACATCACCAGCAACTGTCACGTCCAAGGCTATTCCAAAATCGGGATCAATACCAAAAGCTGCAGTAGCTGCACCTCTTAGACCTACTTCCTCTTGAACAGTTCCTACAGCAAATATGTTACAATCTGTAGATTTCAACTTTTTTAGCGCCTCAATCATTATCACACAGCCTACTCTATCGTCAAAAGCTTTACCTGTAACAATTTCTTTGCCAATTTTTTCGTATTTCACACTAAAACTTATTGGATCCCCAATTTTTACTCCCATTTTTTTTGCAACTTTGAGGTTTTCAGCTCCAATATCGATGAACATATTATCATAAGTTACTACTTTGTTCCGTTCTTCTTTCTTCTGTATGTGAGGAGGTTTTGATCCAATAATGCCCACCAGATCACCTATGCTGGTGTGAACAACAACTTTCTGCGCCAAAAGGATACGATCATCGATACCGCCCATTTTTGCAAATTGCAAAAATCCCTCTTTTGAGATGGTTTTCACCATTAAACCGACTTCATCCATATGAGCAGCAAACATAATTTTCGGTTTTGATTTTTTGCCTTTTTTTATTGCAATTAAATTTCCAAGCTTATCTTCAGATGCTTCGTCAACATATGGCGTAATTAATTTGGCCAGCAAATCTCTTACTTCTCCCTCTCTGCCAGTTACTCCGCTAACATTTGAGAGTCTCTCCAAATTAGATTCAATCGACAAACAATTTACCTTCTTAAAGATTCGTAACTTAATCTCTTATAAGTAAATTATTAAATGATTGTGGTAACAGTCTTAGTGGAATGTATTAAACCAAACCATTAACTGACTGTTGAATTATTGTGGGTCATTATAATATCAATACTTTGGTTAAAGCAAAAAATTAGAACTGAAGTCAATCAAAAATGGTAATTCTTAAATGCCAAGCAGTAACTATCAAAATGAGTGTTTAAGGATGGAGCAAAAAAAGAATATTAAAATCGGGATTTTTAAATGCGGCAACATTGGAACATCACCTTTACTTGAGCTTCTATTTGATGAATTGGCAGATCGAAAAGACATTAAAGTCCGAACAGTAACTACGGGTTCAAAGATGGGACTAGAAGATGTTGAAGAATCTCTTCCTAAGCTATTTGAGCTTAATCCAGATTTTCTAATATTAATATCACCTAATACCGCGCTACCTGGGCCTGCAAAAGCCAGAGAAAAAATTTCAAACAGTGGTCTTCCAGGAGTTATTATTACAGATGCACCAGGAAAAAAAGTGAAATCAGAATTAGCAAATCAGGGTTTAGGATACATAATTATTACTGGTGATCCTTTAATTGGAGCTAGAAAACAGTTTTTGGATCCCATTGAAATGGCACTTTTCAACTCAAATATAAGCAAGGTTCTGGCGATTACAGGAGCTTATAGAATTGTTCAAAAAGAAATTGACAAAGTGGTATATGCACTCGAAATTGGAGAAAAACCAGTTTTACCTCAAATAATTGTATCTTTGAAATCTATTCGAGATGAATCCGAATTTAGCAATCCTTACGCAAAAGCAAAAGCAATGGCCGCATATGCTTTAGCTGAGAAAATAGCTGAAATAAATACACTAGCCTGTTTTATAGAGAAAGAGAGTCAAAATTATATTCCTTTGGTTACTTGTGCACATGAAATAGCTCAAGCTTCAGCCCGATTAGCAGAAGAAGCACGAGAAATTGAAAAATGCAATGATACTCTGATGAGAAAACCTCATTCTAAAAGCGGCAAAACCAAGATTAAAACCAAATTGATGTTCCCTCCAATTTTTGAGGAAGAATGCTAGAAAAACATAGCATGATCAAATGAGGAAGTTTGTAATTATATACTTCCAGCAAGTACATTCATTCTTTTACAAGCTTCAATAATTTTTTCCTCTGGCTGTGTCAAAGAAAATCGCACATAGTTTTCTCCATACTTTCCAAAACCGATTCCTGGAGTTACAGCTACACCCACTTCGAGTAATTTGCTTGCAAATTTCAAGGAGTTACATCGACAGTTTAGCCAGACATAAAAAGTCGCTTTAGGTTTTTCACAAGTAAAGCCCATAGATTTTAAATGATCAACAAGTATATCACGTCTACTGGAGTAAATTGAATTATTTTTCTTTAAAAATTCAGGCGATTTTCCATTTTTGTAAGATTCCAAGGCTTTGACTGCTACTTTTTGCACGTAAACAGGCGGACCTGAATCAACTTGAGATTTAATCTTAGCTAGTCCAGATAATAGATGTTTATTTCCTATTGCAAAAGCGATTCTATCTCCAGTCATATTAAATGTTTTCGAGAAAGAATGAAACTCAACTGCAACATCCATGGCTCCATCAACTTCAAAAATACTAGGAGCCTTATAACCCTCAAAACATATCTCAGAATAAGCGTTATCATAACACAGGATAATGTTGTTTTCTCTCGCAAAATCCACAATTTGACTAAGAAATCTTTTGTCTACTGTGGCGCTTGTTGGGTTATTTGGATAATTTAGAAACATCATTTTGACTTTTTCTGGATCTATTTTTTCAAGATCAGGTAAAAATTTGTTTTCCTTAAGCAGAGGAATTGGAACTGGAATTCCATCATTCAATATTGTGCTACTGTTGCTATAAACAGGATAAGCAGGATCAGGAACAAGAACTCTATCACCAGAATTAACAAATGCCCTTGCAATATTTACTAACCCCTCCTTGGAGCCAAGCAAACCAATAACCTCATCTTCAGCAATATCTATATTAAATCGGTTTTTACACCAAACACTAACAGCTTCACGGAAAAAAGGTTCACCTTGGCTTAAAGAATAATTATGATTTTTTAGATCAGTTGCTTCTTTTCTAATGGAGTCAATCACAACTTTAGGCGGTGGAAGATCAGGGTCACCAATACTCAAAGATATGAGATCTATCCCATGATTTCTTTTTTCGTAAATAATTTTTTCTATTTCAGCAAATAAATAAGGGGGTAGTTTCTTAATCCTTTCAGCATACTCAATATTCAAGTTAATTTCACATCCCTAAAAGAGGCTCCCCTCAAAAACTTTTTCTACAGGACCTTTCATGAACACATGTTCAACACTATCTATCTCTAATTCCCCCCCTGGTAGAACAACTAAAACCTTCCTTTCTGTTTTTCCAATAATGTTTCCTGCAATAACTGCAGCACAAGCCCCTGTACCACAGGCCAAGGTCTCTCCACATCCCCTCTCCCAAACACGTACTTTCAATCTATCCTTTTTAAGAATCTCAACAAATACAACATTTATTCTGTTAGGAAAAATGGGATGATTTTCTATTTTGGGACCAACTAAATGTATTGGAGCTGCATCGAGACTATCAACAAATATGACACAATGCGGATTTCCAACTGATAAACAAGTAATTTGAAAAGTTGTTCCATCAATAACTAAATCTTCGGCAATACATTTACCCTGACCTTTCATTGGAATCTGGTTTTTCTCAAATATTGGAATCCCCATATCTACACTCACATGAGTGACAATCTGATCCTTTATGATTAATCTTGTTTTCTTTAATCCAGCTAAAGTCTCTATAGTTAATTCTTTTTTTCTAACGATATTATTTTCGTAACAATATTTAGAGAAACAGCGAATTCCATTTCCACACATCTCAGCCTCACTTCCATCTAAATTAAATATTCTCATTTTTACATCAGCTGTGGCTGAGTTAGACAATAGGATAAGCCCATCGGCACCAATCGAGAATCGTCTTTCACAAAGTTTCTGAGCTAGTTTTGAATTATCTTCTTCCTTAATCTTGTCGTTTCTATTATCAATAACAACGTAATCATTTCCTAAACCATGCATTTTCCAGAATTTCATTTTGTCACTCCACCATTTGTTGATTGAAAACCAAAGAGTCAAAAGTTTCCCTTTTTCTAACAAGTAAACATTTTTTATTTTTGATGAGAACTTCAGCTGCTCTAGGTCTTGAATTATACTGAGAACTCATTGCAAACCCATATGCTCCAACATTAAGAATCGCGAGTAAATCACCTTCTTCAATTTTAGGTAGTAGCCTATCTCTTGCTAAAAAATCACCTGACTCACAAATAGGTCCTACAACGTCATAAATTTCTTTTTCTTGAGAAGTCACTTTGTTAGCAACAAGCACATGGTGATATGACCCATACATAGATGGTCTAATTAGAGTATTAAATCCGGCGTCAACACCAATGAACTTCTTGAAAGGAGTGACCTTTACTGTGGTTACAGATGTCAATAAAATGCTTGCATCGCTAACCAAGTATCTACCAGGTTCCAAACAGAAGAAAGGTGTTCCTAGATTGTATTCGACGATTCTTCTTTTAAATAATGATAATATTCTATTGGAAAAAGTACAAAGATCTAATTCATTTTCTTCTGGTTTATAAGGAACACCAAGTCCACCGCCCATGTCAATAAACTCAAAAGTGATTCCAAGTTTATCACGAATTTTCTTAGCCATACTCAATAGATTATCGAAGGCTAAAATAATAGGTTCCAGATTGAGAATACCAGATCCTATATGCATATGGATTCCAAATCTTTCAACACCTGCATTTTTAGCCTTTGCATAGGTTTTCAATGTTTCGTCTTCCCATAACCCAAATTTTGTTTGTGGACCCGCTGTAATGCAATGATCATGATGACCCCCACCAATCTTAGGATTTACTCTAACTGACAAAACCTTAGGCACCACATGCTTTAGAAGCCCTTCTAATTCTGAAAATGAATCAATATTCACAGGTACCTTGCAGTCAGCAATGAAGCGCAACTCATCATTTCGCACACTTGTTCCGGTGAATAAAATGCGTTCTGGTGAAAAACCTGCCTTTAAAGCTAAGAAAACTTCACCAGGACTAACTGCATCTAGATGTGCTCCTTCAGTTTCTAAAATCTTAAGTACAGATAAGTTGGAATTCGCTTTTGCAGCATAGTAAATGTGAATCTTGTCATAATTACGAGTCAACTCTTCAGAGAGGCGTTTATAGTTATGTCGAATTCTACTCTCGCTAATCACATATAAGGGAGTATCAAATTCTTTGGCTAATTCTCTAGCAGCAACACCATCAAATAAAAGGTGGCCATCCTTGTTTGTCAATGGCTGTAGAAATTGAAATACTTTTTTTACCATAAACGATTCCTCTTAATTCCGAATATGCCGCATCGCAAATAAAAAACATTAACACCAATAGCTACTGAGCGTCTTCTCATAAAACTTTCCGTATATACCTTTGAAAATAAGTTTTTGTTCAGTTCGTTTTCAAGGGAATCAATGAGCTTCATGCATAAATCAGCTTGCAATATTGTTGTTTTTTATTATTTATTACATTTCTTTTGGAAGCATAGAAGTCTATTTTAACGAATCGATTCAAATATTTGTTTATAGTCTAATATTGGAGCAAAGTTCCAATAAGCTCTTTTTTTCTTCAGAACAGCTAGTTTAATCACGGCTTCTTTGTTCACATCTCCTTTAATCAAAGGAAGTTTTTCAACAAGTTTTTGTCCTACTGAGGATCTTATTATCACTGTTGAATGACCTTCAGGACTTCCAACTGAACCGACAGATACATCAGCGAGATTGGAGGCAAAATCTCCACAATATGGACATCCATCTTGAATAGCTTTGTTAAAATCTCTTATCTTTGATGAATATGTTTTCCCATTGATTTGCACTATGAATTTTCCTTTTTGTATCTGAGTTTTATCTGCATCATCCAAATCAACATTCAATATTCTTCTTGTTTCTTCCTTTAGTTTGTCATAATCAAACGCTTCAAAGCAAAACAGCCCTACTATAATGATTTCAAGATCTGGAAACTTGCCTAGTAATTGTTGTTGAATTTTTCTGGTTGTTCTAACTTCACACGGAGTTCCCACTATTACAATCTTTCTTTTTCCTTTTTCAACTAGTTCTCCTATTTTTGACATCATCTTTACTCTAGAATATTTCGTACCTCTAGCATTCAGTATCTCTTCTGAGTTCTCTGCAATAATCGCCTCAGCCTTGTAACCAATTGTTCGCTTAACAACTATTGCTGCATCAAAAAGTCCTCTCTTGAAACCTGAAAGAAGCAAAGCAGTAACAACCCCGCCATCTTGTCCATCAATAGAACTTTTTGCTGAAAAGGTTTCGTTATAAACACCAAGTAATTCATCTTTTTTTCCTGACAAAAACTTCTTTTCTACTTCCTTGTAATCCTGTTCAAGCATCGGATAGGTATTTATTCGAATTTTCTTCGAATTGGTAGGACACACAATAGCACAAGCACCACATCCAACACAATCATCGGATATTGTGTGATAAGGAGCAGTAACTTCTCGTTCCACACCTCGGTTTGCAAAATTGATTGCAGACACACCAACTTTCTCCTCACAAACACGAACACATGACCCACAAAGAATGCAATCCTCGTTTGGGTCACTTACCCAAAAGGTTGGTCGTTTAATGCTGTATTCTCTAGCTAGATCTTGTATTGCTTTTGTATTTGGACATCGAGATAGCAATAGTTCAAGAAGGAGTTTACGGATTCTTATCGTTTTTTCAGATTTAGTATCAACAATAAGTCCTGAAAAAACAGGATAATTACACGAAGTAACAATTTTTTTTCTTCCTCGTTTGTCAGTAATTTCCACGGAACATACACGACAAGCACCAAAAGGAGTTAATACTGGATTGTGACAAAGGGTAGGAATTTTAACGCCAATTTTTTTGGCTACATCCAAAATGCTAGTTCCTTCAATAGCCTTGACCTCAATATCATCGACTTTCAACGTAATTTCTTTTACATATCTTTCCATTTTGCCTTACCTCTATTGTTGGTTCTCCTTTGTCACTCTTTTTATCAATCTCTTTTCTTCTGAAATGGGTGGTGGAACTGGTTCACCTGAGATTTTTTTTACTGCTTCAAACCTGGATGGACACACATTATAACAATTTCCACATTTGATACATTTCGACTGATCAATGATGTGAATTTTCATAGGTGCTCCATTTATCGCATCCACAAGACAGTTTCTCTGGCAAATTGTACATGCTTGACATTTTTTTGGATCAATATAATAAGATATTAAATCCTTACAGAATAAAGCAGGGCATCTCTTTTCATTTATATGCGCTTCATACTCGTTTTTAAAGTAACGAAGAGTTGTAAGTAAGGGGTTAGCAGAGGTTAATCCTAAAGCACAAAGAGAAGCAACGCTTGTTACTTCAGCAATTTTGTATAGCTTATCTATATCCTCATTTTTTCCTTTCCCAGTGACTATCCCTTTTAAGATTATTAGAGCCTGCTTCAATCCCTCCCTACATGGTGTACACTTACCACATGATTCGTCACTAAGAAAATTAACGAAATAACGAGCTAACTCTACCATGCAAGTATCTTCATCCATGACAATCAGACCGCCAGAACCCATCATTGAACCTAGTTTTTTAAGCTCATCAAAATC
The DNA here is from genome assembly GCA_019894735.1 of Promethearchaeota archaeon. Next base: position 8,903 of record JAGXOB010000087.1, read on the forward strand.
TACAGGAGAATCTATAT
>JAGXOB010000088.1 GCA_019894735.1 Promethearchaeota archaeon
TCAGATAGTCGAAGTAGACATGCCTCACGCATTTGGTTTTCATCCTTACCAACACTCTGTCCATGCAGCAGCTATAAAAGGTGTCTCATACAATGCTATGGGCGCTTTCTACGTCTATCCAATGTATCGTGAACCATCGGAATATTAGGAATAAAATTAATTCCAAACAATTTAAAAATAAATTACCTTTTTTTTTATTAATTATGTTTAAAATCTTTTTAATTAGATACTATCTCTACCTAATAAATTGAAGTCATTTAAAAGAGATATTTCCCCCATTTGTTTTTATTTTGACGTGTTACCTACTAACTATTTTAAAGTTCCAATAATGCCAATTCCAATGAGAATTGACAAAGTAACGAATGGCGATCCAACACTCTTTATATTACCTGATTTCAAAAAGTTGGATAACTTAGGAGAAAAATTAGAATTGTATCTCGATTTTAAATCATTTTTTACGATTGGAATTAATAATTTAATAGAATTCGCGAAAAAAAAGTATAGCGAGGATAACATTCGAACCTTAAAGGAAGTAACTATTAGAAAATGGCTCGACAAATCGTTAGATATCGTAGCTAAAATCCCCGATTTAATTGATGCTCTTACATTTTTAATTTCTGAATTTTTAATTTTGTATTCAAATATAGAAAAAAAAGGATTAACTTACAATAGCGAAAATTATCGCCTCGAACTTATTCAATATTGTGACAACATGATTTTATATTTTCGAGAAAAAATTGAACAAAATAGCTTTAAAATTCAAACTAAAGGAGAACTACAAAATGTAAAGTTATATGTAGAAAGAAAAAAAAAATATCACCCTCAAATTACTTCAATAGACATTATTGATGCTAAAACTAATCGAAGTAAAAAAATGTTCTTTGTTCCTTATTTGATTTACGATGATCTTCTTGATTGTTTTTTCTATGATAAAAAAATCTTAACCGAAGAGAAAAAAACACTAAACTATATAAATTTACGTGATTTTAATAAAATTATTATCAAAAAATCGGATAATGATAACTCGTCTGGTAAGAGTTTTAATCTGAAAGATTTAAAATTGAACGATAATTAATAGAGATTGTTATGAAGTTTAAAATTGAGTTCGGGAGACAAGGAAATTTTATTTTAGCATTATTACTTTTACATTTCGTATTTTTTGGATATTTATCCAATACTTACGAAAAGAACATCGGAGATGGAATATTATTTTTATATAAAACTATTTTTAATCCTGTATCAATTTTCTCAGGTATAATACTTTTTGGGATCGTATTTATAATGGTCCTAAGAGAAAACTTTTTTGAATATGGCATTCGCAATAGCATATGGCTCATTCCCTTTATTATTGTAATGTCTTGGATTTGGTATTGGTTTATTAATGGCTTTGATATTTCTATGATTGGTATTTATTTCATAAGAATAGAAACTTACATTAACATCTTGGTATTACTAGGTATAAATCTTTTATCGGCACTTCTTGCTGCTATAACAAAAGAATCTTATGCTCGCTTTAGCAGAAGAATAAAAGAAATAGAAACATAATTTTTAAAATTTAAATAAAGTACTTAAGGAGGATAAAAAAATGAGTATGATAAAGTTTATTATTAGACGATTGATTGCCATGATACCCGTGTTATTTGGGACATTAACCTTAGTTTTCGTATTATCTAGATTAATGCCAGGAGACCCTATTTTAGCCTATCTTCCCGAAGGAAAAATAGATCCCGATTTGTATGCGCAAATGAGACACAACCTTGGATTTGATTTGCCAATATATGTCCAATATTTTAGGTATTTGGGGGATTTATTTGTAGGCAATTGGGGATATTCGATATCTATTAATAAAGGTCAAGATGTCTGGAGTCTTATTATGCAAAGATTACCACGGACCGTAGACATCGCAATTTTCTCGATGTTAATTGCGGGATTTCTGGGGATTAAAACAGGAGTAATATCCGCTGTGCATAGAAATAAACCCAAAGATACAATTCTGAGGGGTTTAGCACTAATTGGAGTAGCAATTCCAATATTTTTCATGGGAATGCTACTACAGTTTACCATAGGATATCTAGTGCCAATATTTCCTACGACGGGATTCAAAACATATGAGTATGGGAACCCCGAATATGTTACTGGCTTCAGAATTATTGATGCGTTTTTATCAGGAGAATTTTATATGATAGGCGACTATTTATATCATCTCGTTTTACCGGTTGCGTGTTTATCATTCATAATTTTGGCTGGGATAACAAGACAAAGCCGCTCGAGTATGTTAGAGGTGTTAGAGCAAGATTATGTTAGAACTGCGAGAGCAAAAGGTTGTAAAGAAAAGGACGTTATAAATACGCATGCTCGAAAGAATTCACTAATTCCCACTATTACTGTAATAGGATTAAGTTTTGCTGGTTTATTATCTGGAGCAGTTCTAACTGAAACAACTTTTGGTTTGGTAGGTGTAGGAGAACTTTTAATCGCTTCTATAAGAGATGTTGACTATTGGGTAATGAACGCGCTTGTATTTATAATAACAATAATGTTTGTATCAATTAACTTAGTAACTGATATAATTTATGCAATGTTAGATCCAAGAATAGTATATTAATGATTATTGAATTGAAAGTAAAAAAAAGGATGAGAATTAATGAAACAAGAAGAAGTATATGAAGAAGAATTTGAATTAAAGCAAGAAAAAAATGTAATTAGTGCAGTTTTTTCATGGTTTATTAGTAATATTAAATTTCTCCTCGTACCAGGATCGAGAGTAGAGGAGCTGACTCAACGAGAAATAGAGTACGAACGAGTAAGAAGCAAGAGAAAATTCATTCGTAGATTTAAATCGTTTTTAACAATTACCGGTATCGTATTGATTTTTGTCATCGCATCTTTTGCAGTTTTAGCGCCTTGGATATCTCCAGGCACATTCGTAGAAGCTAACGGGATATATTTTAATCAGTGGGGCCCTCCTAGCGAAATCAATCCTTTAGGACAAACTAGTTTTGGCCGCGACGTACTAACAAGATTAATATGGGGGGCAAGATCCTCTCTAACAATTGCCTTACCGGCAATATCATTAAGCGTGATATTTGGTGTTATGATTGGAATCATTTCCGCTTATTATGGTGGATGGGTCGATTCGATTATTATGAGAATTATGGATATCTTTCTTGCATTTCCAGGTTTGATCCTTGCTATGGTGTTTATCGCAATTTGGGGTCAAGAAATTCAATTTATTATGTTAGCGTGGGGGATTTTAGGTATTCCGTATTATTCCCGTTTGATTAGGGGGAATGTACTGCAAGCACGAAAATTACCCTATATTGAAGCAGCAAGAGTATCAGGAGCCGGAAGTTGGAGAATAATGTTTAAACACATAATGCCTAATGTAATACAGCCAATCATAATATCTTTTACGTTTGACATTGGAGGAATCATTCTAAGTTTAGCAGGTCTTGCGTTTTTAGGATTTAGCGATCCTAGAATGATTGAATGGGGAAACGATATTGCTGATGCTCGAGGCCACCTATATGATGCACCCTGGGCTTCTTTATGGCCTGGTTTTATTATCCTACTAACGGTATTAGGTTTTATGTTAGTTGGTGATGGTTTAAGAGACGCTTTAGACCCAAAACTAAAGAACTTATAAATTTACTTTAAATTAAATATAATTTTAATATATACCATAGAAATAGATTAACCATGAATACTATTGATAATAGTGAAAATTTAGAAGCAAATTCTTTTATAAAAAAGGATTTTTCTAAAAAACTACTAGAAGTTAAAGATTTAACGACTTATTTTTTTACTGAAGAAGGTGTTGTTAAAGCCGTTGATGGTGTTTCTTTCGATATTTATGAGGACGAAGTACTTGGCCTCGTTGGGGAAACTGGTTGTGGAAAATCCGTTACTGCGCTCTCAATTTTGCGGCTCGTAAGAGCACCAGGGAAGATTATGAGAGGCGAAATAATTTTCAAGGGAACTAACCTTTTAAATTTAGATAAAAACGAAATAAGAGCACATCGTGGAAGTAAAATTACGATGATCTTTCAAGATCCTTTAAACTCCCTTAATCCCGTATTCTCTGTTGGTAAACAAGTAGGTGAAGTATTCTCACTGCACCAAAATAATGAAATGAAAAAACTTCGTGACGAGAAAGCCTTAGAAAGAAAAGAGAAACTCAAAGAGAAGAAGACTCTAGAGAAGAAATTGAAAGAAAGCGGTGAACGTCTATCGGAAGAGGAAAAGGAAGAACTCCAAAGAAGTATTAAAGAATTAAAATCAGAATATAATACTCCTCCTACCATGAAAGACATACTAGCCGATGTTTCTTCTGATATAATTTCAGAAGTGGGAATAGCAGACTCTAAAGAGATCTTAAAAAGATATCCTCATGAATTAAGTGGTGGTATGAGGCAGAGAGTAATGATCGCTATGGGTTTATCATGCAATCCTGCACTTCTAATTGCTGATGAACCTACAACAGCCTTAGATGTTACTATTCAAGCTCAAATTCTTGATTTAATGAAAGCCTTAAAAGTAAAGTTTAAAACGTCACTCCTCTTAATTACCCACGATTTAGGCATTATCGCTGAAATGTGTGATAGAGTAGCTGTAATGTATAGCGGTAATATTGTTGAATATGCTCTAGCAACAGATCTTTTTAATAATCCACGGCATCCCTACACAAAAGGATTAATAGCAGCTATTCCAAGTATTGAAAAGAGAGATTCAAAATTACATGTTATAAGAGGGATGGTCCCTAATTTAATATATCCTCCGTCTGGTTGTAGATTTCACCCAAGATGCGATGATAGAATGGAAATATGCGATAAAGTAAGACCTAAACTCAACGAAATAGGCGATAAATATTTTGTTGCATGCCATTTATTCGATGATGAATATAAAAATTCCCCTAAATATGAGTGGACTGATAAAGAAGATGATGCCTCGCATAGAGTTTAATTAACAGAATAAAATAAATCAGATAAAGGAAATAAAATGACTATAATTGAAGAAAAAATGGAAGCAGGTCGGCGGGTGGACGAAGATATCCTCCTTTCAGTAAGAAACCTTAAAACATATTTTCCAATATTAGGAGGTATGTTTAAAAGAAAAATAGGTGTTGTTAAAGCAGTTGATGGAGTCAGTTTTGACATTCGTAGGAATGAAACCCTTGGATTAGTAGGAGAGAGTGGATGCGGTAAAACCACAATTGGAAATACTCTTTTGAATTTGGTTGAACCTGAGTCAGGAGACATATATTTTGGGGGTCAAAGATTAACAAAACGTAAAGGATTGAGAGCTAAATTCCAGAAAAATCAACCAATTGAAACGATGAGCGAAATACAATATACTCATAAATTTCGCAAAAAGATTCAAATGGTATTTCAAGATCCCGATTCTTCCTTAAATCCTCGTTGGAAAATTGTCAACATTATTGGTGAACCTCTTAAAATATTATCGGGTGTAAAAAAGAAGAGAGAGATTCGAAGAAGAGTCCTTGAGCTGTTAGAAACCGTTTCAATGAAAGCAGAACATTTAGATCGATATGCTCACGAATTCTCAGGCGGCCAAAAACAAAGGATTGTGATTGCCAGGGCGTTAGCCTGTAATCCTGAATTAATTATTCTGGACGAACCTACATCCGCGTTAGATGTATCAGTTCAAGCACAGATTTTAAATTTATTAAAAGAACTTCAAAAAAGATTTGGGTTGTCATACTTGTTTATTACCCACGATTTAAGTGTTGTTCAACATATAGCTGATCGACTTCAAGTAATGTATTTGGGTAAGTTCGTCGAAGGGGGAACCATAGAAGAAGTATTTTACAATCCAACTCATCCATACACTAAAGCATTACTCTCAGCAAGACCAACCTTCGATCCTGACGCAAAATCACATAGGGTTATTTTAGAAGGTGATGTTCCTAGCCCCGTAAATCCTCCAAGCGGATGCGCTTTCCACCCAAGATGTTACGAGAGAGGAGATCATGCGGGATGCGATGTAAACAATCCCACAAGGATCGACTTAGGGGGTGAACACTATATGATGTGTGCACCTACTGGTAAAGAACAAGAAAAGTCATTTAAAGGAATGGAATATATTTCCGACTAATTAGATATTTTCAGCTAGTAACAAACTTTATTTTTTTCTATTTTTATATGTTATTATTATCATAATTGCAGTGTTTTTTAATTTCTAAATTCAGAAATTGCGTAAAAAAAATAAAATGTCCATCTTTCTAGTTACTAATCATGACTAATTCATCCCAGATTTTTGTAGTAAAAACATCTCCTAAAACAGTTTTAGAGGATTATAGTAAATTAATGCATTTAGCTCAATATGAGAAAGTATATGACAAAAGTTCCCAAAACATCTTAAAATTAAATTTAAGCTGGTCTAAATTCTTCCCTTCATGCTCTAGTCCACCATGGCAAGTAGAAGGGGTTCTTAAAGCTATGATAAAAGATGGTTACGATCCAAAAAAAATCTTTACTGCTGAAAATCGAACTGTTGTAACAAACATCGAAAAGGGATTAAAAGGAAATAAGTGGAAACCCATAATAAATCGGTACGGAGTGTGGTTTGTCCCTTTAACCAGAATTCCTTTTGTGCCTTACGAATCGTTAAGACCCAAATTTATTGCATTAAAAAATAAAGAACTACACGTACTTGATTCTAAAATATTTCCTAAAGGTTTTAGCATTCCAGAATTTTATGTAGGGAAACCTATAATTCATCTTCCTACTATGAAAACACATGGTCATACCGGAGCCATTGGGGGGGCTTTAAAGGAAACTGAAGAAGAAATGAAGAACGGAGGAATAACTTGTGCTATGAAGAATGCATTCGGAGGTCTTTTAACTAAACGGAGACATTTTAGCCATCAATTTATGTCTGAAGTTTTGGTTGATTTATTAATAATTCAAAAACAAATTCACCCAAACATTATGGCAATAGTAGATGGAACCGTGTGTGGTGATGGAGCTGGACCTAGAACTATGATTCCTCGAATTAAAAATTATCTCCTCGCAGGATACGATCAAGTTGCTGTAGACGCTGTCGTTGCAAAATTATTAGGATTCGAACCAATGAATTTACCTGCTATTAAATTAGCCCACGATGAAGGATTAGGGTGTGGGGACTTTGAAAATATTGAGATAATTGGAGAGGATGTATCGAAGATAAATTGGAATTTTAAAGTAAAGCGAAGTCTTATAATTTGGGGGGATCAAATGGTCAGAAAAGGAGCTTTACAGTTTTTAAATCCTTTAATGCATAACAAGATCTTCTTTACATTACCAATATTAAGTTCTTTAGTATTTCATGATATGTTGTGGTATCCAACAATTGGTAAAAAAAGGATAAATAGATTTTTTAAAACCGACTGGGGACAACTTTTCAAAGACTATCCAAATAATTAAAATTTAATTTCTTTTGCATCTTTAAAAGCCTGATTAATTAATTCTTCAAAATTAATATCTACTTTCTTATCAATTCGAATATGGATTAAAAATTCAATGGATCCTCCTTTTCCTAAGAGAGGAGACACAATTAAACCTATTGGAAAGAAAGAATTATTAATATTCCATTCTAATAAATCCCATAAAATTTTTCTAAGAATTTCTATATCTTTTATAATCTTGAAGTTTGTTTCTTTCCGAAAATCCATTTCAAAAAGAGGTTTGACCAAAACAATTATATCTCCCTCTTTTTTCAAATAATTTTTGACATTTGGAAGAATAGATTTAAGTGATGAGAAAGTTACATCTACAGTAACTATGTCTACGTTCGTAGGTAATGATTTCAACTTTCTCGCGTCAACACCTAAGAGCTTAACTATATTTTCATCCTTACATTTTAAAGAAGGGTGCAGTAATTCTTTCGCAGTGTCTATTACATAAATTTTTTCTGCTCCATTTTGTAATAAACAATCTGTAAAACCTCCAACTGAAGCACCGATGTCAGCACAGATTTTCCCTTTCGCAACAATCGAAAAACGGTTTAGTGCCGCTTCCAATTTAAGGCCTCCTCTTCCAACATAAGGAAACTTTTTAGTTAATCTAATAGAAGAATTATTTTCAATCCTTTTACCAGGTTTAATTATATTCATCTCATTTACAATTACATAACCCTTTTTAATTAACCACTGTGCCTTTACTCTACTTTCTACTAATCTTCTCTCAACAAGAAGTATATCTAGCCGCTCTTTCATATCTTCAATTTTAATTTTCAGTAGTTTCAATTAATAATAATAGGGAGAACTATAAAATAATTTTTTTAATTTGTTAAAAATGTGACTTTTAAATTCTTTAATTAAGAAATTAAATAAGCATGTCTAATTCTAAGGTTAATCAAATGTTTTTTAGTCAAATCATAAATATAAAAAAACAGTTCTTCAATCCCGAACTAAGACTATCAAAATTCTTTTACGAAATCACAAATTATTTTCCTGTATGCGTAATTCGTATAAATGAGTTTATTTTCTTTTTTGTTAAGTCAGGAGATTACTTTGTAGCAAAATCCTATTTAAGAAAATTACGGTACTTAATAAAAAGTAAGAAAATCTTGATAATCCGGGAAGAACCAACATTAATTAGATTAATTTTCAGTTTTTTTGAAGACACATACATTCATAATGTAATGTTAATTGAAAGTCCTACTCGAGATATAATTAATGTATTATTTCTATTTAACAAAGATAGAGCTGTGGCTGTAGGAATTAATGGTAGCTACATTAAAGCTGTAAACTATATTTTTAGGAATTACATAACTTTAAATTATCCTTTTAATCAAATCGAAAGGTTTCCGTTAGAATTAAGATGTAGTCTTACTAC
>JAGXOB010000089.1 GCA_019894735.1 Promethearchaeota archaeon
AACATAAGTGTTTCGCAAATAATGGAGGAAATAAGAGATACTCTTAATCTACCTGATAAAGCTTATTTTTTCGATACAACTCTCCGTGATGGAGAACAAACACCAGGCATAAGTTTTACCCACAAAGAGAAATTATCGATTGCGCAAGCACTAAATGAGATGAAAATTGATGTAATTGAAGCAGGATTTCCCGTTACTTCTATAGGAGATTTTGAAGCGTGTAGAGATATAGCCAAATTAGGGTTAAGTTCTGAAGTGATGGGATTAGCGAGAATGGCAAAACTTGATATTGATAAAGTCATTGAAGCGGATATGGATAGCATACATGTTTTTATTGCAACATCAGATATACATCTTAAATCAAAACTTCAAATGAGTCGAGAGGAAGTATTAGAACAAATTCAGAAACAGGTTTCTTATGCAAAAGAACACTACTCAACCGTTTTATTTTCAGCTGAAGACGCGACTCGTTCCGATCTTGATTACTTAATTAGAGCAAATCTTACAGCAATCGAGAGCGGAGCAACGAGAATTAACATTCCAGACACTGTGGGCACTATTTCACCAATGGCGTACGGATATATGATAAATAAGGTTTATAAAGCGGTTCCAAAAGAAGTTAGAGTGGCAGTACACTGTCATAACGATTTTGGTTTGGCCGTTGCTAACACCATTGCGGGTTTCGAAAATGGCGCTTCTGAAGCACAAACTACTATAATGGGATTAGGCGAACGAGCAGGTAATGCCTCTTTCGAGGAAACGGCAATGTCACTTTATGCGCTATACCAACTTCCAATGAATATTATAACCAAAAAGATCTTTCCCACTGCAAAACTTATTGAGAGTTATTGTGGTGGAAAAGTTAAAATAGGGCGTCTTCAACCATTAATTGGACAAAACGCATTTGCTCATGAAGCTGGAATCCATGCTCACGCGATGATAAAAAACGCGCGAACTTACGAGCCAATTACTCCACAATTAATTGGAATAAGCAGATCAGATGATGTTATGGATATACTTAAGCAATCTATAAAATTTGGAAAACACAGTGGTGGTCACGCGCTAAAAGCGAAATTGGGAGACTTAGGAATTAATACCGACGATCAACAATTCGACAAAATAATGAGCCACATTAAAAATTTTGGTGATAAAGGACACGAAGTATCGGAAGAAGATTTTTTAGCAATCGTAAAGGATGTAATGGGAGAAATTCCCGAAGATGAACAATTCGTAATACTCGAAGAACTTACTGTTCTTACGGGTTCTATAACCCCTACTTCGACGGTGCGCTTGAAAATAAGAAACGGCGATTTTGTAGAAAAGGTTGCCTCCTCGATAGGTGTTGGCCCTGTTGATGCATCGGTAAACGCTATTGTTAAATGTTTTAAGCCTATGAGCAACATTAAGCTATTGAATTTCCAACTTGACGCGATTACGGGTGGAACTGAAGCACTAGGACACGCAACATTAGAAATCTTAGATATCGAAAGTAATATAATTGTTAAAGCTAGCGCTACCCACGAAGATATCATAATGTCCTCAGTTTTAGCCCTTGTAAAAGGTTTGAACTTAATTGTTAAAAGAAAAAGCTCTGAAAAATCGTAAAATTGTTTAAAGAAGTAGGGTGATCTATATTATGGGCGCTACAATCACAGAGAAAATTCTTAGAGAACATTGCAATAACAAAAGTGCATCTGCGGGTGATTTTATTATGGTGGATATTGATAAGTGTTTGGCTAATGATATCACCGCTCCTATTGCCATTGACGTATTTAATGAGGTTTCAAGTGAAAAGAATGTAGATGTTTTTGATCGTAAGAAAATAATTTTAGTCCCAGATCATTTTACCCCAAATAAAGATATAGCTTCGGCTACTCAGAGTAAAATTCTTAGGGAATTTGCTCTGAAACACAACATTGTTAACTATTTTGAAGTTGGTAGGGGTGGTATTGAGCATTGTCTCATACCAGAAAAAGGATTAGTGTCCCCCGGAGATGTTTTTATAGGAGCAGATTCACATACCTGTACATATGGAGCTCTTGGGGCCTTTGCAACTGGTATTGGTTCCACAGATTTAGGTGTAGCGATGGCATCAGGGAAATGTTGGCTTAAAATTCCAGAGTCAATTAAGTTCATATTTTCTGGTAAGCTTGGAGAATGGGTCTCCGGAAAAGACTTGATTTTGTATACAATAGGCAAGATTGGCGTAGATGGAGCCTCTTATAAATCTATGGAAATAAGTGGAGAAATTATTAGTAAATTATCCATGACAAATAGATTCACAATTTGCAATATGGTAATAGAAGCTGGAGCTAAAAATGGAATCATTGCTCCCGATAAAGTAACAAATTCCTACTTAGAATCAAGTGGTTTTGCTCTCGGAAAGAGTTACCAAAGTGATAAAGATGCAGAATATATCGATATAATAGAAATTGAATGTGATAAGATTGAACCCCAAGTAGCATTACCACATTCGCCCGCAAATGTCAAACCAATAACAGAAGTTAGTAACATGAACATAGAAGTAGATCAAGTGGTTATCGGATCGTGTACGAATGGTAGAATTGAAGATTTACGAATTACAGCAAAAATATTAAAGAATAAAAAAATAAAGCCTAATCTAAGATGTATTGTTATACCAGGGACTCAGGAAACATATCTTAAAGCTATAAAAGAGGGGTTAATTGAAATTTTAGTTAAAGCCGGAGCCATCGTATCTACCCCGACGTGTGGTCCTTGTTTAGGGGGTCATATGGGAATTTTAGGAGAAGGAGAAAAAGTCTTATCCACAACCAACAGGAATTTTAAAGGAAGAATGGGGCACATTTCAAGCGAAATATATTTAGCGAGCCCTGCGGTAGCAGCTTTTTCAGCAATTAAGGGAACCATTACATCTCCCCATTAAAATAATTAATAAAATTGAATAAAAAGAAAATGAATGGAAAAGTAATCAAATATCACCAGAAAAATATCGACACCGATCTGATTATTCCAGCAAGATATCTAGTAAATACAGAAACAAATTTTCTAGCAAGTCATTGTATGGAAGATTTAGATCCCCTTTTTGTTAAGAAAGTCAAAGATTACAATTATTCTATCCTCGTTGCGGATTCAAATTTTGGCTGTGGATCTAGTAGAGAACAAGCCCCTTTAGCACTAAAAGCTAATGGGATAAAATGTATTATCGCACCAACATTTGCTAGGATTTTTTTTAGAAATTCTATAAACATCGGCTTACAAATAGTAGAATTATCAAATATTGATGACATAAAAACGGGAGATATGCTTGAGATTGATTTTAAATCAGGAAAAATAGACAATCTAACTTCGCAGCATCATTATAAAGTTACTAAACAACCAGCTTTCCTCCAGGAAATAATTTCCGAAGGAGGTTTAGTTAAATACGCAAAAAAGAGATTTATTTAGTTAATCTATAGAGTAGAAAAAATAATGAAAAAATTAGTCAAACGGATTGAAAACTCTTTTAATTATTAGTGAATGTAAAGCTTCTATTTCCTTCGAATCAAAAGTAATCTCTCTAATTAATTGGGTTACGTAAAAATAATCTGTTTGGGTTTTTTTCATTATAGTTATCGCTTTATTTATTAAAGACTTTTCTGTTGGAGCAATTTTCATCTTACCAATACCTGTTAACTTAAGAGGATATAAGAAAGTTGTGCCCATATGTCTTCTCAATAAACTTTCAATACCTTCAAATGGTTGGAGATTACCCTTGAATTCTTTCAAATATATTCCATATTTCTCCTCAATCTCCAATGACAGATCGTCTATTACGTCATAAAATTGTGGGGAAGGTAAATCTTTCATAATGAATATAAGTCTGAAATGCTTAAAATCTGACATTAAAATCTTAGAGTTCTGATATTCAAGTTTAATTGTTTGTGAACGGTCTTCTGCTCCTGATAAGTCTAAACCAAAAGATCGGATAGCTTCTAAAAATCCTGAAACGAGCGTTGAATTGAATTTTTTTTCAGTAAATGCCTGATCGTATATGTTTAGAGAAGACTTTTTCTCAATAATAATTACATAATTCAAATTCAAAATATCCATAAATTTATTGATAGTTTTTTCTTTTAGTGCAATTTTTTTTCTTTTATTTTTCTTAGCAAGTATAATTGATGAAGCCGTCACCGCGGATCCTAATCCTGCTATAACTAATACACCAATTATTAATGCCCAGTCAATTATATCCGGTAAAATAACTGTAAAAACTTGAGTTACTATGCCCGCATCAGTGCCGTTATACCAATAAACAAAGGCTTTGTATGAACCATCCAACGCGTTTGAAGGAAATGTGTAAGTGAAGCTATCTGATTCGGAAGGGTTTAATTTTGTTATTACATTAATTTTATCTCCATATATATCAGTTAAAACGAAAGTATAGTTCCCTTCTACGGGATCCGTAATGAAAAATTTTAACTCTTGACCAGCATAAAATTCAGTTCTACTTACAACAAGATTAAAATCAGTTTTCGATGAACTGGCGGATATTTCCCATGAATCGCCTTCTGAAATTAATTCATTAGAGATATAGACATAATATTCAGTATAATTAACATCGACTAAACCAGTTATATTAACATCATTCCTTAGTACATTAATATCAGACCATTTACGGGAAAAATTAAATTTCACAGAATAGTTGCTAAACTCCGGGTCGATTGCAGGATTAACGCTCCAGTAGTTATCATGGGTTTCTGCTACCTCTATGGTTCCTGGAGAAGTTAGGTAGTTTTCTAATTCGAGATCGTAACTAGCGTTAAACATCAATTCAATGGATTGATTATGATAAACTGGGAAAATCACATCAGTTTGATTCAGAGGTAAGTTAATATTAGAAATTTCCACTTTTCCACTTCCGGGTGAGCTGTTATTTATAGTGTAAATATTATCGTCGACCTTAATTGTCATATTGATAGTTTCCGGGTCATAGGATTGATCGGTTCTTTGTATTAATTTATGTCTAAATGGTTTTCCTTGATCTTGAATGGACCAAACACCAGCAATGTATTTTGAGGTATAGAGGTTTGTATGAATTGAGTCATCCTCGTTCAAAAACCAATTATGATCGGAATTATCCCAAGTCTTATATTCTGATCCATTAACTACTAAATAATAATATCCTTTCGAAAGAGGTATTGGTTCTGGAAATTTTTGAACGTACCAATTAGGAATACTTGAGATATTAATTGGTACGGGATTCCCATATCGTGTAGCATTCGGCCAATTATTTCCTTGGTCATATCCGTTAATTTGTACATAGACGGAACTAATCGTCGTCATTTCTAAATACCCATAAATTTGAACTTCTAAAAGTGTTATATCTTCTGTGATGTTAAGTTGTACACCATAACCTTTCACACTTTTATATATTGATTTAAAGCTTGAGCCTCCTTCTTCAATTGATTTTAGTTCTTCCCCTAATTTAATATCGGTAATATTCAGTTTTATATTAGTAATATTCCATTTTGTGCTCGGGAGACTTATGTTTATGTCATTTGTATTAGTTTGTATGGTAGAAAAGTTTGAAAATTCATGTATGCTATAATCAACATCAAGAGTTAAAGAATCTCCATTTGATTGGGCGTAAACTATATCGAACTGAATGCTACACGCAATCAATACACTTAATATTAGTAAATTTATTGAAATAAACGTTTTAATCTTGTTTTTCATTATTCATACAACTTGTATCAGTTATTTTTATATAATCCCCATATTAATAATTTTATAAAAATTGCAGTTTCGCATATTTTAACTAATTAGGAGAATATCTTTTGTTTCGATAAACATAAAACTCAACATTTTTAAATTTTCAGTTAACCAAATATTCAAAATTCTCTTTTTTCACGGAAAGAATGAGAAACTTATAAATCAATAATAGTATACAAGTTTAATATTAAAGATGATATTGTTAAATCAGTGAATTACAAATAATAAATCATAGGGGAAGGTATTATTTTTAAAAGACCAGATTTATTGGTTCCCGCTCAGAATTGGGACTCTTTAGCTAATATTGGCAGTTTAGCAGACGCAATTTATTTTGGAATTACAGATTATAATATGAGAGTGAAAGCTAAAAATTTCAATCGAGATGATATAGATAAAGTTGTAAGGTTTTGTCATAAATTAAAACCCCCCGTAAAAGCATATCTTACAACAAATATTCTGATATACGACAATGAGCTAGAAGACTTAGAAAATCTAATTTCTTTAGCAAAAGCGGCTAATATCGACGCAATAATTGCTCACGATTTAGCAGCGATAAGATTTGCGAAACAAAAAGGAGTTAAATTTCATATATCAACTCAAGCTAATGTTTCAAATGTGGAAAGTGCTAAATTTTATGAAGATCTCGGGGCAGAAAGAATAATTTTAGCAAGAGAATTGTCGCTCGAACAAATTAAACTTATAAAACACCACCTAAATAAGACCAAAATTGAATGCTTTATCCACGGCTCGATGTGTACTTCGATCTCTGGTCGATGTTATTTATCTGCAACGATTTGTGATTCTGAAGACGCCTCAGCAAATAGAGGAAAATGCGTTCAACCATGTAGGAGAGAGTGGAAAGTAATTGACGACCAAAACAACGAATTATTATATGACGGTCTAATGTTTCTAAACGCAAAGGATCTTTGCATGATTGAATATATTCCAGAATTAATTAAGGCAAATATCGATGCTTTTAAAATAGAGGGTAGGATGAAAAATCCTTTGTATATTGAGACAGTAGCTAGCTGTTATCGAGAAGCAATTGACAGTTATTTTGACGCTACTTTTTCTAAAGAAAAAGTTCAAGATTGGTTAAATAGACTACATCAAGTATATAATCGCGGATTTCATACAGGATTTTATTTTCAGAGACCAACAATTGAAGACGTTGAGTTAGAAAAAAGAGGTAACATATCTCCATTTAAAAAACATTACCTTGGGAGGATACTTTCGTTTGATAAAAACAGTATGACGGCAAATATCTTAGTAGAAATCAAGGAATTTAACTTAAAGCTGGGGGATGAAATAATAGTTACTGGTGTTAATACATATCACCATCAAAAAATTAAGCATATGGTCTTTAAAGGGGAGAAAATTAAAAATATCTATAAAAAGCAATATGATAACCCATTTAAAGTAAACATGCAGTTAAGTAAGGAAGTAAAGAAAGAAGATAAAATTTACATCATATATCAAACCTAAATTAAATGGGCAAAATAAAGAACTTAACAATATATGCATCTATTAAAGGAGAGAGTAAATGGATTACGAAGAAAAGAGGAGAAAGTTGGTTGAAAGTCTCAAAAATCGAGATTTTTTAACTAAACCTGATGTTATTAGGGCAATGTTAAAAGTTCCTCGTCATAAATTTTTACCCAAAGATGCTATAATCTCCGCTTATGTAGACTCTCCGCTTTCAATCGGTTTGGGACAAACAATAAGTGCCCCTCACATGAACGCAATGATGTGTGAATTGCTAGAACTTAAAGAAGGAGATAAGGTTCTAGAAGTTGGAACGGGTTCTGGCTATCACGCTGCATTATGTGCTGAGATCGTTGCTCCAGAAAATTCAAAAAACCCCGGACATGTGTATACATTAGAAAGACACTTGAAATTAGCAGATTCTTCTAGAGAGAGTCTAATCAGTGCAGGTTACGTTAATACCGTTACGGTTATACATGGAGATGGAACTCTAGGTTTTCCCAGAGAAGCTCCTTACGATAAAATTTTAGTAACCGCGTCATCACCTAAAAAAGTACCTCCTCCCCTAAAAAAACAACTAAAGATTGGAGGTATTTTATGTATCCCTGTTGGTTCAAAAGAGTGGGGTCAGGATCTTTACATAGTAACTAAGAAAGAGGATAAGTTCGAATCTAAAAGGATTACAGGAGTCAGATTTGTTCCTTTAATTGGAGAATGGGGTTTCCCCGATTAATATTTATTTCTGAATGGTAGAAATTAAAATTAATATTTATTTCTGAATGGTAGAAATTAAATTTGGATTTAATTAGAAAAAGTTTTTTTTGAGCGCTCATCCATTAATTTTTTTCGAACACTTTTTACAAATTCGTTGTTTTCGATGCTACTCTTCACAGATTTATTAGTATACGTATATCCGTTTTGTTTTCCTTTTTTAGTATCTCTCAAAAATTTAATTACCTTGAGTTTTTTTATGAAATTATAGTTGTTATTATGTCATTAACAATATTTAAAGCTAATTAAAATCGACAATATTAAAAGAAAAAAGGATTTTGTTTTAGTTTTTCTATAACTAATCATTTTTTGCTTGATCATCTTGAGGATTTTTGAAAAAATCTAAATACTTTTTGTGTCTTTTTTCCGATTCTTCATCCAAGGGAACGCCGAATCGAGGTCGAAAAATAGCTTTTAAAGCGATTGGGAAAATAGGAAATGCCATGAACCAAAGGAAAAGTACTACATACGATAGTAATCCAATTTCATAATAATTTTGGGCGCTTAAAGTTATTGTCGCTCTTAAAGAAAATTCAATTGTTTCATTTTGCAAAACACTTTCTGAAATAAATTGAACTTCAGCGGAACCACTCCATACGAGACTCTCACCATGTTCC
>JAGXOB010000008.1 GCA_019894735.1 Promethearchaeota archaeon
CAATTAATATAAACAAGATTTTATATTATTCATAGATCTGCGAAAATTAAACGTTAAATAGAGGTTTTAAATTGAAAATAGGCTTGTTTATTTGTGATTGTGGGAAAAATATAAGCGGCGTGATTGATAACAATAAATTAATCGAGTATTACCGCGAATCTCCGGATGTTCATGTGATAGGAGATCAGTATCTATGCGCAGAATTAGGTTTAAACAAAATTACTGACGAAATTAAAGAGCAAAAGATCGATCGGGTAGTCATTGCTGCGTGTTCCTTTAAGTTACATGGTTTATTATTTAGAAAAACTATAGAAAAAGCTGGTATCAACAGATTCCTAATTTCTTTTGCTAATATTCGAGAACAAAACTCGTGGGTTCACGATAATGAACCAGAAAAAGCAACGATAAAAGCAATTGATCAAATTAACATGGCAATTGAACAGGTTAAGCTCCTTGAGCCTCTAGAAGTACAATACGCTAAAGTTAATCCCGCAACCTTAATTATTGGTGGTGGAATCGCAGGGATTAAAGCTTCGTTGGTTATTGCCGATGCAGGTTTCAAGGTCTATTTAGTGGAAAGAGATTTAACAATCGGGGGGCATATGGCTCTCTTCGATAAGACATTTCCCACATTAGACTGTTCCATCTGCATACTTGGACCTTTAATGTTAGAAATTAAAGATCATCCGAATATCGAACTGCTCACATATAGCGAAATCGAAAGCGTAGAAGGATATGTTGGAAACTTCAACATTAAAGTTAAGAAAAGACCTCGTTTCGTAAACGAAGAAACTTGTGTAGGTTGTTTTAACCTGTGTCGAGATGTTTGTCCAATTGATGTCGAAGATACTTTTTTTCCACGTAAAGCAATTGATGTAGTTTATCCTCAAGCTATTCCTCTTTACCCAAATATTTTAGAAGATTACTGCATTGGATGTAAAGCTTGCGCTCAAGCCTGTGACCGAGAGGCTATAGATTTTGAACAACAACTAGAAACGATTGAATTTGATGTGGGCACGATCATAGCTGCAACGGGATTTAAAACGTTTGATCCTAGTCTATTGGGTGAATTTAATTATCAACGATACGTGGACGTAATTACAACTATGCAGATGGAAAGGTTGCTAAACAACGATGGACCTACTCATGGAAAAGTAGTAAGACCTTCTAACGGGAAGATACCTAAAAAAATATCATTTGTGTTGTGTGTTGGATCAAGGAATAAAGCTATTCACCACGATTACTGTAGTCAAGTTTGTTGTAATGTATCAATCAAGCAAGCAGTTTTATTGAAAAAGGAATATCCTGAGATAAATATTAATGTCTATTATAACGATATACGCGCCATGGGGAAAAATTGCGAAGAATTTTATAACAGAGCTCAAGAAACTATTGGGATAAGATTTATCAAAAGTAATATCTCCGCGGTTTTAAAGGACGACCTATCTCAGACTGGAGAATTGTTGATTAGAGGGGAAGATGTTATAGACGACAGACTTTTTGAAAGTAGAGCAGATCTCGTAGTTTTAGCCATTGGGATTGAACCAGCCGAAGGTACAGAAGAACTTAGTAAGTTGTTAAACATATCTCAAGATCCTTACGGTTTTTTACTCGAAAAACACCTAAAAATTAAACCTTCTGAAACATCCGTGAGCGGTGTGTTTCTAGCAGGGGTTATCCAGGCCCCTAAAGATATTCCAAATAGCATAGCTCACGCAGAAAGCGCAGCCGCTAAAGCAATTGCCTTAATGTCAAAGGAAAAAGTTGAATTAGATCCACATGTCGTTAATTTCAATCCCGCGGAGTGCGATTTATGCCGATTATGTGAAAATATTTGCATTTACAACGCATTAGAAATAAAAAACGATAAATTAAACATAACTCCCGCAAATTGTACAGGTTGTGGTGCGTGTGCGGCGATGTGTCATTCAGACGCTCTCTCAATTCCTGGTTTTACTAAAAAACAAATAAGTGCTCAACTTAAAACGCTTTTAAAACAAAAAAGCGAATATCCCTTAATAGTTGCGTTTTTGTGTAATTGGTGCTCTTATATGGGTGCTGATCTCGCTGGTACTAGCAAATTAAATTACCCTAGCAATGTCAGATCTATTCACGTAATGTGCACTGCTATGTTAAATCCTTCTTTAGTGTTTGAGGCTTTCTTTAATGGTGCAGATGGGGTTTTAATTGCAGGATGTCACCCCCAAGATTGTCACTACGACACTGGTTTTATGAAGGCAACCAATAGATTTGAAAGCATAAGGGAAATGCTTGGTGAAGCTGGGTTAAAAATGAATCGGGTTAAAATCGAGAGTATATCTGCGGGTGAGGGAGCAAAATTTGCACAAGTAATATCAGATTTTAAATCTGAACTCGAAAAATTAGGTCCTATTAAGCCAGGAGAATTCACAAAACCCTCAATTACTAAAGATGGGAAGAAGAAAAAAAAAGCAAAATTGAACGAATTATAAAGAAATATAAGGATTTTAAAGCTAATTTTCTTATATTAGATTACAAAAATTTAAATCTTCCAATGATTAATAATGAAAGTTCGAGCTATTACAGTTGGACAGAAAGTTCCGTATTTAGCAGAAGATAAAGAACTCGAGAATTATATGGAACAAAAACTTCAAAGGTTTTATTCTTTCAACAATGACCTCGTTCAAAAACTCAACGGTATAGGAATCGAAGTACAGACTAAAAGATTGTGTTCCCAACCAATTTTGTCTTATGATCAGCAATTTTATTCGAGAAATTTGAACGAAACTTTAACAAGAATACACGAACAATTAAGTATTGTAGAAAGGGTCATTTCAAAGTATGAATTTGATTATTTTGCTTCTTGTGCGGTCATAGCAGACGAACAAATTCAAAAATATGGTATTTATGAGAAATTACTATTAAATGAAATTCCTAATTTTGTAAAACGTAGAGAGAAATTCTTCACTTCTGTGCACGTGGCATCAAAAGAAAATGGGATTAACCTTTCTGCTCTTCGTTCCAGTGCAAAAATAATTAAAGCCTTATCTCAACCAGATCCATTTAAAAACTTAAATTTTTGCGTAAGTACTAATGTACCTCCCGATACTCCCTTCTTTCCGGCAGCTTATCACCTCTCAGAAGGAGCTTCTTTCGGGCTAGCTCTAGAAATGGCCGACGAAGTTGTGAAGATTTTTGAAAGTACGAGTAGTTTTGAAGAAGCACATGAAAGCTTAAAAGTAAGATTTGACGAGATATATGATTTTTTGGTGAATGTTTGCGAAGAAGTAGCAACTAAAAACGGTATTGAATTTAACGGAATTGATTTTTCTCCTGCACCGTATCCAGCTGCAGAGAAAAGCATTGGAACTGCGTTCGAAAAACTAAACTTTGAATATTTTGGAGCTCCTGGATCGCTCATAGGCGTAGCTATGATAAAAAACGCCATTCCTAAAAGAAAAAAAGTAATAGGTTTTTCAGGTTTTATGCCCTCTGTTCTT
Source organism: Promethearchaeota archaeon (assembly GCA_019894735.1). The sequence goes on from JAGXOB010000008.1 coordinate 3,480, forward strand.
GAAGACTATACAATCGCGAAGAGTTTGTCAGAAAATAATTTTAATTTAGATACTTTGTTACTCTATGCAACAATTTGTGGAACTGGATTAGATTGCGTTCCTTTACCCGGTAATACTACTGAACGAGAGTTGTTTTATATCTTATTAGATCTGTGTACTATCTCTTTACGATTGAATAAACCTCTTACTGCCAGGCTCATGCCTATCCCTAATAGAAACGCAGGAGATATTGTTGATTTTGATTTTGAATACTTTGCATCTTCGAAAGTTATGGATATTCGAAGGTTGTCGGATACAAATGAAAATGATTTATTTTCTAGTAAAGAAAAAAGTATTAATTTTTTATAGTTAATTTTTTAGAATGTTAGAAATAGTTTATTCTAAATATTCTATTACTTTTCCGCTTTGAGTTATTTCATAAAAGATTTCATCACTTTCATCATCTTTTATGGAATTTAAACAAAAAGCTTTGAGCAAATAATCAACATTGTAGATTAATTGGTTTTCTTCTTTAATTAATTTTTTTTCTATTAATACCTTAAGGAGCTCTTTCTTGGAAATTTTCTTGAAATTGTTCACGATAATCAGTATTTCCTTTCTTACAGGATGATTGACTGCTCGTAAGTACAGACCGTGCAGATGTTTAGACCCCTCCAAAGTTTGGCTATATTCTTCCATTGATTTGTAATTTTTAAAATCAAATTCATCTGGCATATAATATTCAAGTGTAGAAGAAATTAAAGTTTTTTCATATATAATAGCTCTAATTCTCAATCTTAATGGTTGTTTATCCTTTGTTGAAGTGTTAAAAGAAAAACATTTTATAGTAAGACTCCTATTTCTTTTTTAGTTTCAATTTAAAAAATCTGGTGAATTGAAAATGAATTTTGAAGAAATTAAAAAATTACTTGGCGAAGATACGGATAAGCTTTTAAATCATACATGCACAGGAATCCCAAAAGAAATGATTCACGCTCCTGGTCCAGACTTTATAGATAGAGTGTGGGAACTTTCTGATCGAAACAATTTAGTGTTGAACAATATGGAAAGAATGTTTAATCAGTGCGGTAGATTAGCGGGTACAGGGTATCTCTCAATTCTACCCGTAGATCAAGGAATTGAACATACTGCATCAGCCAGCTTTGCGGTAAATCCGCGATACTTCGATCCAGAAAACATAATTAAACTCGCAATAGAAGGAGGATGTAGCGGCGTAGCATCTACTCTAGGTGTTTTAGGTTCTGTTAGCAGGAAATACGCGCGGAAAATTCCATTTATAATGAAAATAAACCATAATGAATTACTTACAAAACCCGATTTGTCTGATCAAACTATGTTTGCGAGCGTAGATCAAGCGTGGGATATGGGAGCTGCGGCTATTGGCTCGACAATCTATTTTGGATCTGAATTTTCGCGAAGACACATACAAGAAACATCTGAAGCTTTTAAATATGCCCACGAGCTTGGGCTTGTATGTGTTCTGTGGACTTATCTTAGAAATAAAAAAGAGTTCATTAAAGATGGAAAGGATTATCACACGGCGAACGATTTAGAAAGCCAAGCCAATTATCTTGGAGTTACAGTAGAAGCAGACATAATAAAACAAAAGCTTTCTACTTTAAATCGAGGGTTTTTAGATTTGAATTATGGTAAAACAGATAAACTTGTTTACGAAAAATTGGCAATCGACCACCCTATTGAATGGAATCGTTATCAAGTTGCAAATTGCTACATGGGGCGTGTAGGATTAATTAACTCTGGTGGAGAAACAGGAGAAAATGATCTTGTTGAGGCTGTAAAAGCCGCAGTTATTAATAAACGATCTGGCGGTACGGGGCTCATACTTGGGAGGAAAGCGTTTAAAAAACCAACTCCCGAGGGGATAAAAATTCTTAACGCAGTTCAGGACGTCTATTTAGCAAAAGACATAACTCTCGCCTAAATTTTAACATTTTTTTTCAACATTTTTTTGTAACGGAATAAGTAAGATGCAAAAATTGGTCTACACAAAATTAATTAAAACTCAATTCTATATTATTCTTAAATTAGAAGAAGTCATCAATAGAATTAAAAAAATAGAGTAAATAAAATGGGAAACGAAAAGTATAATCCAAATCAAGGTAAAAACCCTTATAGGGTAAGTAGAGAACCAGTAAGAGATTCAACTCCAAGTAATTTTGCAGGATCATCCGTAGATTTTGATACTCAGCGTATATGCGCTTCTTGTGGTGAAGTAATTAAAATTAGCCATAACTTTTGCAAATTCTGTGGAGTAGATTTAAGTGGTATACCACCTTTAGGATATTCCGATAGAACATTAAAGGAATTGGCTTATGCAGCATTAACAGATCCTGATCCTGGCGTTAGGAAGGATGCCGTTGATACTTTAGGAGATTTAGGAGAAAGAGAGGTTTTAGGCGTTTTTTCTTACATTTTACTTAACGATCCTGATGAATCGGTAAGAAAGGAAGCAGCTGATGAGCTAGGTGACGCCCACCATCCTTACTCCCTTGACATTTTGGCTAAAGCTTTAAGAGATCAAAGTCCAATCGTACGTAAGGAGGCAATAGAGGGACTAAAAAAAATTAAAAAGAGAAATAAACCCGAAAAAATTGAAGAAGACAAAGAGATTGAAGAAGAAACTTTGGAAACAGATGAAACTGAGCCAAAAACAATTGAATTTAGCGAAATAACCGTAGAGGAAGAAGAACAGGAAGAAGAACAAGAAGGGGAACCTTTAGAAGAATTTGAAATAGAAGACGAGGAACAGAATTAAAAATAAGACAACATCTTTTGCATTAATTATCTTTCTTATAATATATTAATCCTTACTACTTGGAATCTTTGGCAATTCCCTACGAGTTGCAGAAGAAAGTTTCTCAACTTCACCTTTGGGAGGTTGAACTCCTTTCTTTAGGACTTCTACGGCTTCAACGATTCCCTTTTTGTCATCAAAATATACTCTAAATACGTTGTGGTCAAGTTCCATTACTCCTTTAGGAAGCTTTTTTACTTCTTCCCAAACTATATCCTCAACATTTTTTCCAAAAACATCCGTTACTTTTGAAACTGCTCCATACAATTTATGCCCGAGAATGAGGTTTTGACGTTCTAAGCTTTTTGGAACGCTTATCTTTAATATTTTTTCTTTAATTCTTACTATATCTTCTTCTGAGAGCAAATCAGTTAGTTCTGCTGTTACTTTTTTTTTTTCTATTGGGGGACCTCTAGCAAATGATGAAACAACTACATCATCAGCTTCTAAGCCTGGAGAATAGTATTCTTCATCATCCTTTTGTACACCTGCTTTTTGTTCTCTTCCAAGTCGTTCCAATTCTAAAAGACGGTCTCGTTCAACATTTCTGATGTATCGCAAATCGGGAAGCTTTTCTGTTACTTCCATAGATTCCAGTCTAAACGCGTGTAAGAATTCTTGTAACTCATCTCCTTGATCAATTGAGATTATTTTACACCTATGGTATCGAGAGTCCTCAATTAAGTCTCGTTGTAATTCTTGTGCTACTCTTGAACTAATAAACCTCTTCCTTACAGGAGACTTCGAACCTTTCCAAATAAATATTCTCCTTAGATCTTCTCTTATAATTATTAACACTTGTTCTGGATCTAAATAATTCTGAAGCTCTTCGGGTTTAATCTCTAACTTTGTTCGTTCTCCAGTGTTTTCAAGGTCATAAACTATGAATTCATCGTAGATTTCAGTCATTCTTCAACTCACTTTTATGTTTGAATTAAGAATTTAGATTTTATATTTACCTAGGGTTTATTTTAACTAAATAATCTTCTACCAAAATATAAAATTTCCAATATTAAAATCTATTTAAAAACTTACTTACTGTCATTAAAAATATCAGTTAAAAAAAAACTGAAAAAAAAACCAATTAATACCAAACTAAACTCTTGATTCTTAATGTCTTTTCCGATTTTCCTCTTTTTCGTGGTGGAGCATAATGACTATACCAAGAATGAGCATTGCGGAATCGTCGTCAAGGTCTGGAGACATTTTAATTCCAAATGTATTCTTTAGGAGACTTTTCCATAATTTTTTTCGTATTTCGGCAACTTCCTGGCCATCTTTAAAAATCCTGAATTTAAGCGTCATGACGTTTCCTTTCATCGTGAAAACCTTATTCTCATTAGGATCCTCAAACCAATATTTAGCTGGAAATGCTACGATCTTTTGTTTCATTTTCCCAATGAATTTATCGTCCTCTTTCTCTCCGCCTCTATAAAATTTATAAGTTGAGCGAAGAGAGACTATCTTTTCTTGAACTGTTAATATGGGAACATCGTCAAGATCTCTTATTCGATAGGTATTACCAATCTTAATTAAATTTCCTCTAAAAGTTCCTAATAATTCATTGTTTAAATTCCTGATCTCACCCTTGTCCGTTAAAGAAATCATTTTTTCATTTAACATGAACTCGCGTGTTTTTTGAAGTGACATTTTTTTTTCTCTCTTTTTCTTTATATTAAGGTTTTAAAGGTATAATTAAAATTTGACTTTAAATATTTTTGCTCTTTTTAAAAATTGGACTAATTAGAACTTATTAATAGGATATTCTACAATTAATATAATAAAACAACCAATTTATTAAATAATCAATTAACAAAAAGAGGTAAATTATCATAGCATTAGTTTTTAGCACTGATGGATATTTCTGTGAGGGCGAAGTGGAAAGAGAATGGAAATTTAAAATGGAGTCCGGGAAGATATTATTAACAAATACAGAGTTATCTCTTGTTAAAAAATCTAACATAAGCCTTACCGAAGTCGGGGCTTCAGTTGACGATTTTAAAGAAGGTTTTGTGATTCCCTTAACTCACATTAGAAAATCTTACACCTCATTAGTCCAAGGAATTTACGTCGTAAAAATTGAGACAAGAGATGGTCATTTATTCTCAATAACTACCGCGAATTCAAGAAGCTTAGGAAAAGAAGGGAGTATAAACTTAAATGAAATGATAAATTCAACAACAATTCTCGCAAACAATAGAAAAAATTTGTCACCAAGCGCTAAAGTATCAAGAACAGAGAAGGATCCTAACGTTTGTAGTAATTGTGGACGAGAATTTGATCCTAGATGGAAATTCTGTGAAAACTGTGGTAAGGAATTATAAAAACAAAATAGAATTAAAAGAGTGATATTTAGAAAATAATTTGAATTAGTTAATTATATTCGACGACGTGGGCCTCCAAATGGACCAGGACGGCTTCCACGGCCAAAAGGAATCCCCATCATCCCCCCTCCACCGCTAGTGTCGTGCATAACATTGTCAATAGATAAAACAAAACCTAATAAAATTCTTCTATCAGTTTCGTTATCTAAAATTCTTAGAGCGTATCTATCAGCAAAATCAAAAATTCCTCCGAGGAAGACATCTCTCCACCGATCGGCTTTTTCTATTTCTGCTACCAATTTTCCCGTAGTTAAATCGTAGATTTTAAACGACCAACCAAAAAAGTCTCCGTCTGCTTCAAACCAACGCGTACCGAGAGGGTCTTCCAAATAAAATTTAGATTTAAAGAAAGTTAGTATTTTCTTTTTGATTCTAGCTATGAGTTCTCCATCAGGAGTTTTTAAATCTTGAGCACCGCGGGCAGAAATTATCTTACTGTGAATAGTGGCAACGACAGTACCATCTAATTCTTGGAGTTCAACTCGCCTTCTTATACTTAAAAGAATACGATTCATGCGACCAATTAATTTACCTTCCTCATCCATAATATCGCCGTATCCCATATCCCACATGCGTTCGTGTATCAAATAGTACGACCTATTCAAATTAAGAAGGTCACTACTTTCCAGACGAGGTTGAGTTGAAGAAGGGGTTAAGCTATTTTTTTCACCCTTTTTGATTGGTTTTATAACCGCACGTAATTCTGTTCCACATTTTTCGCAGAACTTTTGATTTTCATCTATTGGGTCTCCACAATTAGGACAGCTCACAAAATCAACCTTTTTTACTCTTTATTTTTATTTTATTTTAATCATCAATAATCAACATAGTCTAATAAATGTAAGGATAGCTGTGAAATTCTACATGCAATATAAAGAAATATTTTAATTAAACTAAGATTTTAATTATAGTATATTAAAGAAGTGGGAAAAAAATGTCAAATAAATCAACTATACCAAGTTTATTAAAATTAAAGGACTATGTGACGCTAATAGGAACGACTCTCGGTATAATCGCTCTGATTTGTGGTTCGTTTGGAACTCGATATGCGTTATCTTTAGGTTTTTTTCTATTATCAATTACGTTAGGAACGGATTTAATTGATGGATATATCGCGAGGAAGACGGGGACTGTAAACAATATGGGCAAAGAACTAGATTCTTTAAGCGATTCACTGACTTTTGGTATAGTACCGGCCGTTTTATCGTTTCAAGCATTTAAAACTGGGACTATTTACGATTTTATTCTCATAATCGGGTGTATCTGCTTCGCGTTAGGTGCGATTTTAAGATTAGCTAGATTTAATATTACGGAAAATCCCGGTTACACAGGCGTACCAACACCAGTAAGTTGTCTCCTAATGATTGGTTTCTTTTATAGCAACTACTTTTATGCTTTTGCATACGGTGGTTTAAATTATCCATTCTTAGACTTAGCAATTTATATCGTACCTTTCCTCTTAGCCTTTATTGGGTGGTTAAATATAACTACTTATATAAAATTTGGTGAAAAAGGTAAAAGCGTTTATGTTATGTTTATCCTGTTTGCTCCTTTATCACCCATATTCGGTATTATTGGAATCTTGAATCCGAATTTTATAGTGTCTATTATAGTTGCTATGGTTTTCTTAATATTTTCCGTACTGTTAATTGGATGGGTACTCTTACATTCGTTCATACTTAGCTTACTAAAAAAAAGAAAAGAGAATAACCACGCATGATAAATATTACTAATCTCTTTTTTTACATATAATTGTCTTATGTGTTATAATATGTGATTCTCCCATTCTTCAATGCTTTCAATAATATGGCTTATATCTACCTCGCTCAAACGACGTAAATGAGTTTTATATTGATTAATTTTACTTCTTATCTTATGTAGAGTTACACTGAATCCCTTTTTCTCCAAGATGAGATCTACGATACTTTCCATTTCTTTACTGAATTCTTCTCCATTAAGTTTGTGAAGTTTTTGAATTAAAACTCCAAAAGCATTTTTGATTAGTATTGCTGCATCTTCATCAGTTTTGATAGCTTCTTTAGTTTTTGTAGGTGCTGGTGTGGTATCCACTTTCTTAGAAGGTATTTCAATCTTATTCTGGAATTTTTCGGTTAGATCTGTGATTTTTTCGGTTTTTTTAGGCTCATATGAAATTGTAGGACTCGTAGTAGCAGGTTGTTCAGTAAGTGGAGTTGTCGGTTTTGTTTGGGGCGTTTTAAAATGAGCAGAAGTGACTGGGTTTGTTACTTTTACTTCCTTTGGGGAGCTAATACCGAGAGATCGTGGGGTTTCGTGTAAACTAGCGCTAGCAGTATCCCACACGGCATTAACAACAAAAAAGAATAACTTAATTAGAGCTTTATTACTTGTAACAAATCCTATAAAATCTTGTAAGGAATTTTGCGGATCACCTTTGATTATTCCGATAAGTAAGTGGGTATCGTCGCTTTTACAAATAATAACATTATCGTTTCTAAGGGTCCGATATTCGAGGTTTTTAAGTTCTTTTAAATTTTTAACATGACTATTAGTATGAGGCTCTGAAGATGCAATATCAATTTTAAGGCTTTTTGAAATGTTTTTAAAATCATCTAAAGCAATGTGATCTTCAAGTTTGGGAACAATAATCATTAATCGTTGCTTTGATTGAGAAATTCTAAGCATAATTTCTTCATTGACTCTTGAGATACTCCTTGTTTGCCAGAAATCGTTGTCTTCTGAAGGGGTAGCTGACTTTAAATAACTTTCTAAGGCTGTGTTGATGGGATTATTTAAATCAGCAACTGAGTCAACAGAATTATAAATAATTTCTTTAAAATTATCTAAAATCACGTTTTCAAAATTCTTAAGATCGTCGTCCAGATTATTTCGTTTCAATTTAATTAATTCAATTATAGTATTAATCTTCTTCTCATAGCTGTTCAACATGTTAAGTAAAACCATTTGAAAATCGTTCCGAAATTGGAATGTTGAATCAATTATATTATTAAGAGATTCAATTGTGTTTTCAAATTCTTCTTCTATTAATTTGTGCAAGTTAGCAGTAAAATCTCCTAAGAATTTATTGAAATTCTCCTTAAATACTTCTTCTATTACATCTTTTACAGCTATCCCAGCTTTTTTTAATTCTAAGGAGTCGACTTTAGTGTTGATATCCTTCTTAATATTAGTGATCAATTTGATTAAATACGAAAATTGAGTTTGAGTAACACCTTTTATCGATTGTCGAAGATTTTCAAGTACTTTCTTTACAACTTTCAGGTTTTCTATACCTTCTACGATATCATCAATATCTTGTTTCTGAATTATTACGTCTTCCTCAATATCTTTCCTTAATTCTTGAGTAGCTTCAAACATAGTATCTAATTCAATTATCTTATTATTTTGGAATATAGAGGTTAAGGAATTCGATATAAGGTTTTGTACTTGATTTTTAATGTTCTCAAGGTTTGCGTTTATATTACTATAGTAATTTAAGATAGGAGTAATTGGAGGTAATGCTATATATTGTAAAACCAAGTTTGAATCTTGAAGTTTAATGGGCACTAATAAACCCGCTTCAACAAGTTCTCTTATAGTATTAGAAAAATCTTCTTGAGAAATATTTGGCAAAATAGAATATAGTTCAAATAAAGATAATGGCTGTTGACCAATACATCGTAAGTATAGTTCGATTGCTTTATCTGAAAGTTGAATGTTTTTTAATAATTCTTCCATATTGGTCTCATTCCTTTTTACTTTTAATAATAAGTAATATCAATATTTATTTTTTAAAGTTTTTTAGATTAAAAAAAATATTTAAACAATAACTCTCTACACTAAATTATAAAGATTTTAGGTTTTAAATATTATTATGAGCCCATATGAGGATATTTTCTTCTACTTAGATTTAACTAAAGAAATTTTAAAGAAGAAGGAAGTCATTAAAGCTATCAAGTATTATATTTCTGAAAGAAATAAAACTACTATTAAAGGACATTATGGTTTACTGATTTTTCAAGAAGCAGGTAACCCTATATTTATAACAGATAAGAAAGATTCAGATATTATAGAAAACGCCATTGAAGAAAACTGGAAAACTCGTCCTAAGAAGCAATCATTCTTCGAAAACGGACTCTTTTATATTTTTTCGTATATAGCTGAAACAGTAAGAAAGAAATCAAGACACAATAGAATTATCGTAATAACTGATACCCCCAGCGATCTATCTGAAGATTATACAGAAGCATTATTTGGTTTAGTTTCAAAAATCAAAGTAATACCAACTTTCATAGATATTATTAGAGTCTCAGAAAAAGAAGAAAGGTTCTTTAGAGACGATGTAAAGCTAAATATTTTATCAAACGATACTAATGGTGGAATGTTTTATTTATCGGAGAAGAAGGACTTCATTACTATAATAAAAAAATTAATCAAATCCAAAACTTTAGTAAATATATTTGAAAAACAGTCAGATAAAATCAAAATTAATAAGGAGGACTACGATTTTTATTCTCGCTTAGCTAAAAAATTAATACCCTCAGATCCAAGTGATGTGGGTCAGAAATGTCATCTTTGCCAAGAAGAAATTTGCCCTTGTTGTGCTGATATAAACGACAGATTACAGATTTGTGAAAGTTGTAAAAGCGCGTTTCACAGTTGCTGCGTGACTAATTATACAATACAAAATAATGTTGGAATACCTCATATTTTTCGATGCCCAAAATGTGATATCCTTTTAAAAATTGATCAAGATGAAATTGTAGCACCATATGAAGATACAACTGATTCAATTGAAGATTACATAGAAAAGGAAGAAGGATATACAGAATTAGTAGAAGATCTAACTATGGCGGAACCTGATCAATTTTACGCTGAAGAACCATACCAAGAGCCTAATTTAACTCTTGATATTACCGCTGGAGAGACCCAAGAAGAAAAGCTTCAAAAAATCAGGATTGGTGGGTTTTTTGGAAAAACATATACCATTAAAAAAGAAGGCGGTAAACTAGTTTATCAAAAAGTTTCCACTCCTAATAATTCTGAAAGGAATGATAATGCAAACAAAAACAAAATTGATCTCGTTTCAGAACCAAAACTTAAAAAAGTTGAAGTTCCACAACAATGGAATGTTCCCGGAAATGAGAATGAGTCAAAAAATAACGGAAAAGGACCAAGCTTTATCAATTGTCCTAGCTGTGACACCCCGATTAATCAAAAAGATAATGACAACCATTCTTGTCCGTATTGTGGACACAAATTCGACGTTTGAAATTCTTTTATCTTTATTTGTGAATTTATTGATTTAAAAAATAAGAACTTAGGAAAGATCAATAAAAATAAATAAAAATTCTCTTATCAATTTATGTAACTTCTCTTCATCTTAGGATAAAATTTATACTACATCTGGAACTTAATATGGATAAGAAAACGTCAGTGAACTCCGAAGAATTTATATTTTATATTGATCTCATCACAGATTTTATTAAAAAAAAGAATATTATCAAAGCTATTGGTAATTTCATCAGAGAAAAAGCTAAATTTAACACTTTGAGTTCGTATGGATTGTTAATTTTTCAAAAGGACGATAATCCTGTAACATTATACGAGGAGACTGATTTTGAAACAATTTCTGAACTCATAAATGAAAAGTGGGAAACTAAAGAAACGGAAAGAAGCTTTTTCGAAAACGGATTATTTGAAATATTAGCTTATGTCTTTAGAAAGAGTAGGGACGCCCGAAAAGACTATAGAATAATTATTTTATCAGATACTCCGAGTACTTTATCAGCCGACTATCACAACGCGCTTTACGATCTTTTAATTAAAGCTAAAAAATTCGATACTTTTATTGATATTATTCGTGTAGGAGATGAGAAATTCTATAATGACGATGTTAAATTAAAAGTTGTAACTAGTGAAACTCATGGAGGAGTTCTCTATTGTAACGATGCAAAATCGTTCTTGAACATTATTGTTTCCTTAATTCAGAGTAAATCTGAATTTAGTGTTGTTCAAACTGATGCGAACAGCCAAATCTTAAAAGAAGACAAAATATTTTACGAAAAATTAGCTGTAGACTTAATCTCATTAGATTCTGATGAGGAAGAAAAGTGCGACATATGCGAAAAAGAAGTGTGCCCTATATGTAGTGCATACTCTGATGAGGTTCATAAATGTTTTAATTGTAATGTGAGATACCACGCATGTTGTGCTGCTGATTATTCTATTTCAAATAATATCGGATTTAACCATGTATTTAGGTGCATTCAATGTGATACTTTATTAAAATTAGACGAAGAATATGTAGATATGATTTACGAAGAAGAATACGAAGAACAACGAGAAAATGAATTAATTTCACCTGATATTATCGAAGAGAGCATTGAAGAAGATCCCCTTGAAGAAAATTTAATCGAAGACCAAGTAATTGAAGAGCAAGTAGTTGAAGAAGATTACAACCAAGTAATAATTGGTGAGGGGATTCTCAACCCAGAGAAACTTAAATCTCCACCTAGTTTGAGTAAACCTCCTTCAATTGAAACTCCAAGTAAAAAGGTTAGAGTTGGAGGATTTTTTGGTCAAGTAGTAACGGTGAAACCTAACAGCTCAAACAATAACCTCGTTTCGTCAGCAACGGGATCCGTTGAAAAACTCTCCGAAGGATCAACTCATGTAGAGGAGAAGCTCTCAATCACAACTTTAAGGCCTCCTAGAAGAAGCACAGTTAAATTATGTAAAATGTGCGGTCAAACCTTAATTGGTACTTCTACTTGTACAAAGTGTGGTTTTAAGAATTAATCAATTAATTAATATTGTTTTATAGGTCTTTTGTTCGTTCTTCTCCTAATTGATATGAAATTGATAAGCAGTGTATCAACAATACAAAATTTTTAAAATTACACCAATTTAATTTGTGAATAGGACAATTCCAATAAAATTAAAACAATGATATCTTCTCCAATACAATGACCGTAGAGGATATGGATAAAGCTCAAGTTAATCCAATAGTTTCCAAAATAAGCATGTTCTTATCGGGTATTTTTATGGGTAATGTGGGGATATTTATTTCTTTATTAAGTGGGTATCCCGTTTATTCAATAGTTTTGTTTCGAGGCATTTTTGGTGCAGCATTCTTATTATTATTTATATTAATAACAAGATCTTTTTCATTTACATTCTTTAAAGAGTGTTTCAAACTACACTGGAAATATTTAATAATACTAGCAGTTTCTAATCCCATAGTCGTATTACTTTACTTTCTGAATATAACGCTCACTGGTTATGCATTTGCAGCGTTTCTATTATATACCAGTGGAGTTTTTCTATTACTTTTTTTAGTAATTACGAAAACAGAAAAAGTATCAAAAATAAACATCATTAGTTTCATTTTAGCAATCGCAGGAATATCCATTATAATGGAATTTTGGACGGGTCAGATTTTAATATTAGGAATCGTTATTGGGATTCTTTCAGGATTCTGCTTAGGAATATTGATCTTTTCTAAAAAAAAGATTTATAAAGCCAGAGAAAACCTTAATTCGAAAGCGAAAGGAAATTTTGATGCTTTTTTAACTTTATGGTCAACTTTATTCTTAATTTTTCCATTTCTGCCACTTGGAATTACAGATTTATTTAAAATCACATTTTTAGATTTCACCATTATTTTACTACTAGGGCTCATCCCTACTGCTTTAGCTTTTACGCTATACAATGTAGGAGTGAAAAAAGATAAAGGAGGTAACATTGTGATTTTATCGTATTTTGAACCTGTTATGGCAACTATTAATACAGCAATTTTTTTACAAAACCTCTCTATTTTTACCATCATAGGAGGATTTTTTGTTCTCGCAGCTAACTATATTACGCTAAAATACGTTAAGTAAGAGAAGCTCATTGTTTCTAACAATGCAATTATTCCGTTAAACGATAGATCAGAAAAAAAGGGAAATTAATTCCCAAAAGAAATCAGTATAAAATATGAAAAGATTATAGGAATTTCAAAAAATTGAAATTATTTCAAATATTAATCTTACAAAAACAACAATGTGTTCTCAATGTCAGATAAGGAAGAAAAAAAAATATCTAGAATTAAAGAAATCGAAAGTACTAATTTGGCTCGAGATGAGATAAGAGATGAAGTAATCGAGACCAAAAAGATGGTAGAAAAAGATAACGACTTGTTAGCTGATAGAATCCATCAAACATTTAAAGATAATAGCATAAAATCTTTTGATATTGTAGGTGCTATCGGAGCGGGGAAAACTGCTTTATTAGAGAGGATAACTGAGAAGATAAAATCAAAATATCGCACTTTAGTAATTTGCGGGGATATAACAACTCGAGTGGATGCAGATCGTATTGGAAAACATAACGCCGAAACCATACAGATCAATACAGGTCGAGAATGCGCTTTAAATGCTTATCATATCCATCAAATAATCAAAAATAAAGACTTAAATAATTACGATGTTGTTTTTATTGAGAACGTAGGAAATTTGATATGCCCATCAGATTTTATTTTAGGTACTGATAAAAGATTAATTGTAGTATCAACTACAGAAGGAGAATGGGTAGTAGAAAAACACCCAATGTTGTTTAAAATGTCAGATATTGCTGTAATTAATAAGATCGATTTGAAGGAACGACTCGGAACTGATGTCGATAAAATGATCTCTGACGCTAAAAAAATTAACCCCAATATAGACGTTATCACAACAAGTGCAAAAACTGGGGAGAATATTGAAAAATTAATGAATTTAATGGGATTATAAATTACTTGTATTGATGATAAATTATGAAAGAAGAATTAGTTAAGATTGAAAAGCTTATAGGGAATTTTAATAATATTGATAAATCAGAGATTAAAGAACTAATACAAACTTTCTTCACAAAATTAAGTAACCGTCTTGAGAATTATGTAGGAGATTATCCTACATTTATCGAACCCGTTTATTTAGAAGACAATGTAGAAATTGGAGACGATGTTCTTTTAGGTCCTAATGTATATATAGGTGCCAATTCCGTTATTCAAGATTATGTCGAAATTTCAAACACAATCATACTTGACAATGTGATAATTGGACAAAACTTTAAATTGGAGAATTGTATCGTTGCTAAAGATAGCTCCCTTAATTTTAAAAATCTGAATATGAAAAATAGCGTGTTAAAAGGAAACGCTAACTCAAGTAACGAACTTGAAAGCTGTGAATTTTAAATGAGCTTGTTTAAATAGGCGTTTTAATTGAAGGATAACGAAGAATACTTTAACACAAATTTAAAAAGATGGAACGAGTTAGTTAAGATCAACGCTGAATCTAAATCGTATAATTTAGATGGATTTAAATCCGGAAAATCTTCTCTTTTTCCAATTGAACGCAAAGAAATAGGAGATGTCGAAGGCAAAACTTTATTACATTTACAGTGTCATTTTGGCATGGACACGCTTTCTTTTGCGCGAATGGGGGCAAAAGTTACTGGTGTTGATTTCTCAGATAAAGCTATAGCTTTTGCACGACAATTAAGAGATGAATTAGAGATTCCTGCTGACTTTGTTAAGGCTAATATTTACGACATACCGGATATCTTAGAAGATAAGTTTGATATTGTTTTTACTTCTAATGGTGTTATTTGTTGGTTACCAGATTTATTCAAATGGGCGGAAGTAATAGATTATTGTTTGAAACCAGGAGGAACCTTTTATATTGTTGAAAACCACCCATTTGGTAATTTAATAGATGAAAAATTCGAAGGAGCTTTTCAAGTTGGATACGATTACTTTAACGAAGGAAATCCCTATTTTTTTGACGAAGATGGAGCGTATGCTGATCCTGATGCTCAATTGCAAAATAATGCATCTTACGATTGGTTTCACCCTATGGAAAATGTTATTAATTCTCTCTTGAAAGTTGGGTTAGAAATTGAGTTTTTTCACGAATTTCCGTTTAGCTTCTTTCAAATTCATCCTGATATGAAACGAAGAGAAGATAGATATTGGGAATTTCAAACCTTTAAACATACAGTACCAATGATTTTTTCATTAAGAGCGCATAAAAAAAGCGATTAACATATTTCTACACGTTATTTTTCCCCTAAAAACTTAGGAATTTCCCTAAATATAATTTTCCTTATCTGAAAAGTGTGGATAATCTCTGTTTTTACTTGAATGGGAAACGGGTGGGATATAAAATACACAAATCTTTTTCAAGATCTATATATTACTAACTTTAAGTAAAATAGATTTAGTGATTAGATTATGAAACCTCCAGCAGAACCGTTTAAAATAAAAGTTATAGAACCAGTTAATTTACCTTCAGAACAAAGAAGAAAAGAAGCGATAAAGGAAGCAGGTTTTAACACTTTCTTATTAATGTCTGACGATGTTTATATTGATCTGCTTACTGATTCTGGAACATCTGCTATGTCTGATAATCAATGGGCAGGAATGATGTTAGGCGATGAAGCATACGCTGGAAGCAAAAACTTTTACAACTTGGAAAAAGCTGTGCAAGACGTACTTGGATACAAATATTTAGTTCCCACCCATCAGGGTCGTGGTGCAGAACATTTAATGTACAGTAATTTGGTAAAACCAGGACAAATAGTTCCGCGAAACATGTATTTTACAACCTCAAAAGTTCACGTAGAACTTCCCGGTGGAAAAATGGTAGATGTTATAATCGACGAAGCTCACGATCCAGAAAATACTCATCCATTTAAGGGAGATGTAGATTTTAATAAATTACAGAAATACATCGATGATTACGGATTAGAAAGGATTGCGTTTGTTAATGTCGAGATGAATGTGAACATGGCAGGGGGGCAACCCGTTTCAATGGAAAACCTAAGGAAATTAAGGGAATTTTGCAATGAATACAAGATAAAGATAATATTCGACGCAACTCGTTCGAGTGAGAACGCTTACTTTATTCGAGAAAGAGAAAAAGGGTATGAAAACACTCCAATCGTGGAAATCCTAAACGAAATGATGAGTTATTCTGATGGTTGCATCTATAGCTCTAAGAAAGATTGCTTAGTAAATATTGGTGGCTTTCTTGCAACACACGACAAAGATATTTTTGAAGCGACTCGGAGTATGGTAGTAATTTATGAAGGATTACACACATACGGAGGAATGGCTGGGCGGGATATGGAAGCAGTAGCTCGAGGTTTAAGAGAAGGCGCACAATATGAATATCTGAATTACAGAATTAACCAGGTCCGTTATTTGGGCAGTTTACTCATGGAGGCAAATGTTCCAATCGTAAAACCAATTGGTGGGCATGCTGTTTTTCTAAATGCATTAGAATTTTTACCACACCTAGCTAGAGATCAGTGGCCGGCACAAACCCTCACTGGTGCGATCTACGAAGATTCTGCTGTAAGAACTATGGAAAGAGGAGCCATATCGAAAGGGAGGGATTCAGAGACGGGTGAAAATATCTTCCCGAAACTTGAACTCGTACGTCTTACTATTCCGCGTCGAGTTTACACGAATACTCACATGGAATATACAGCAGATTCAATTATACGCCTATACGGAAAGAAAAACAAGATTAAGGGGTTGAAGATGATATACGAGCCAAAATACCTCCGGTTTTTTCAAGCCCGATTTGAAAAATTAGAGTAAAATAAAAGACCCGTTCTATTTCTTCGATTATTTATGGTAGAATTAATTTTAAATTGTTAATTTATAATCTAAATCATATAATTATTACTAGGAAGAAAATGTCATATCTCGAAGTTGCAAAAATACATCCAAAATTAGGAAAAATATTAGAATTAGAAGCCGAAATTAGCGCTAAAGCTGCAGAAGATTTCGCTGCAACTCATGGAGTAAATGTAGAGGACATCACTAATATGAGGGTAGATGGATCTCTTTTATTAGGCATGCATCGATACATAGATAGGGTTACTGCTCTTGAAACCAACAAAAATATCCAGAAAGATGTTGTATTTAAACGCGTTGATGCAGGAGGTGTGGAATCGGAATGGATTTATGTTTCTAATGCCAATGATAAAAAAGTTTTGCTTCACTTATTTGGAGGGGGTTATATAATAGGAAATCTTGATAGTCGTCGATGGACAGCATATCTATATTCAAAGGAAGCTAACATACGATGTCTAAATGTAGGATATCGACTTGCACCAGAACATCCTTACCCTGCTGCTTTAGAAGATTCTATTACCGCATACAAGTGGCTGTTGACCCAAGGTATTGCCCCAAAGAATATTATCATATGCGGTGAATCTGCTGGTGGAGGTTTAACGATGGCAATGATGTTAAAACTTAGAGAATTAGAGCTACCGATGCCCACTGCAGCCATTATGCTATCTCCATGGGTCGACTTAATAAATGCTGGAGAATCATTTAAAGAATTTTACAAATATGAGCCTGTATTAGCTTCCCTGCTGAATATAATAGCAGTGTTATATTCAGGAACTAAGAACAAGAAAGATCCGTACATTTCTCCTATTTACGCTGATCTTAAAGGCCTTCCGCCCCTTTTAATCCAAGCAGGAGGTATTGAAGTCATACGGGACCAAGCAATATTATTAGCAGAACGCGCAAAAACTTCTAGAGTTGATGTAACATTAGAAGTATACGAACGAATGACGCACGTGTTCCAAAAATATGCCAAAAAGTTAGATGAAAGTATGGATGCCTGGAAGAGTATTAGGAACTTTGTTAAAAAAAATATTGCTTAATTTAATTATCTTCAATTTTAAACGCTTCAAAACTCTGTTGGTTTTTAACGCTAAATCCTTGTTCAACTAAGAACCTTTTTATTGCACCCATGTGCGCTACTCCGTAAAAGACTACGATTTCCTTGTTATCTTCGATTAAATTTAAAATTTGTTCTTCAATCAATGAATTTCTCCCCTCTAATATATAATCAGGTGTGTTTTTTTTAACCTCTTCAAATTGTTGAGTTAACAAATGAACTAATCCATTTGCTAATAGTTCTCTTCTTTTAGATACTTTGGGGGTTTTTTTAAATTCCACCATTCCGAGAATATTTGTTAATAGGAGTCTAATTTGTTTCAGGAGAATTTTAAGTGTTTCTGGTGATGGTTCTGTTAACATTTCTTCAATTAACTCGACGAGATCTACATTTTCTGTTATTTTATCGAAGTCTAAATCAGTATGAATCCAGTTAATGCGATGAGGAATATCGCTTATATAATCAATTGCAAGTATCTGATGGTCCAAATTCATGATTTCGCATAAATATAACTGTATTGGATATAAGTTTTGAATTCCAAAGCCTGATTTTATACAGTCATCATAAATTTTTTGAATTTTATCATCGAAGTTTTTAAATTCTTTTTTAACCATTTTCCAAATAGACTTTACTTCTCGTGTTAGAAACTTATTGTAAAATTTTTTTAAAAGCTTCTTATATTGACTCCAAAATTCTTCTATCCCAGGGGAAGCAATTTCTAAGTATTCATCAAGATTCTTTGCGAAATTCTGTTGTTCTGCGTTTGAAGAAGCTAGATTAATCTTTTCATATATACAGATTCGGTTTTGGATGTAGTTAAGCAAATCAGCATAATAAATTGCTTCTCCGATATGAATCACGGGTAATAAATGAACTTGCACGTTATTTTGATTTTGATATACAAGACAATTGGAAAAGAGAGATGATCCATCGTAATTCAAAAATTTAAATTCTGTCATGGTCTCCTGTTTTAATTTTTAATTGAAATGTTAATCAAAATTTATTAAAAAATAAAAAAGATTTTATAAAAATTATGTTAATTTTTTAAATTAGATCAGAAGATTTATAGGAAAATATAGTATGATTGAGAGCAAGGCTGCAATTGGAAAAGTCAATAGCCAAACTACAATGATTTTCCATAATCCTTTCTGCATTGGTGTATTGCTTGCTTTTGAAAGTCCTACAAAAGACGCCACAAGCAAATGAGAACCAGAAAGAGGTATTTTCTGAATGGTTCCAATAAGCATGACGGCTGCTGTTGGTACTTGCACCGCAAATGCCGTACTCGGTCGAAGTTCCGTCATTTTGCCTAAGTTTTTTATAACTATTCTTCCTAAAATTATTATACCACTTGCTAAGCCAAGACCAGTTATGATTAATAACCAGATTAGATCGATGTCTCCTCCTACTCCAACTACGATTCCAACTGAATTAGAACTGTCATTTCCAGCTCTAGAAAAAGCTGTAATGCATATTATAATTAAGATTATATAGGTATATCTATTCTCTGATCTTTCATAATCCTTGAATCCCTTGAAGGACTTGAGTTTTTGTTTATTAAGTGCTTTAACAACGCCATATGTTACTACAAAACCAACCACGGGAGATGCCAACCACCAGATACTCATTTCTAGTATTGTACTCCAATTTACACCATTTCCCCCTCCTAATAACAAACCTAGTCCTATAATCCCTCCTATAGTAGCGTGGGTTGACGAAATTGGAAGCCCTAAAGCGCTAGATAATATTAACACAATAGCAGTTGAAATCAAAATGGTCATAACAACAGCATTCTGGTTAATGTCAGAAGATTCATAATCTAATAAGAGGATCTTGTCACCAATTGATTTAGCAACACCTTCCCCCAAAAATAATGCTCCCGTGATAGCAAAAATCGCTGCTAAGATGAGGATTTGTTTCATCTTAAGAATTCTTGATCCATAAAGTGGAGCCATTGTTTCGTCGTTAGCTCCAATTCCAAAACTAATTATGATAGATATTATTAAAAATACGATTATAATGTATTCTAATGCCATTTTGCCCATCCATCCATTTATTTCTATCTACTAGGGTATCTTATAATTAATCCTCTTAAATAATCTGAGGTTTCCTCTACCCAGGATACTATGTCATAGATATACGTCACTAATTTTGAGGTTAGATATACTTTTGTAGGATCGTCTTTCATTTTATATAACTTACCAAGCAAGTTAAATTTTGCCGTTCGAGCTTCTCTTTTCTTCTCTTCTATTTCGAAGGTTTTTTTATATGCTCCATCAAAGTCCGTTTCAATTAGAATAGCGCAATTGACCAATTCTTCTACACCTTGAGCGACAGAGTTGCTTAAGTTTTTAAATTCATCCTTAATCTCCTTATATAGTTTGAAGGGATAAACTTCCAAGAACCTGGAAAAAAATTCCATTTTATCGTTTACGGTGTCAATCATCATTAATATATTATATCTATCCTCTACTAAAAAGGGAAGCGCTCTTTTATCTTTAAATAAAACCTGAGTGTATTTATCTTTAAGTACATCGCATTTTCTTTCTGCTTCGATTACACCATTTAATGATTCCTTTTTTAATTTATCGTCAACAAAAGTTGAGAGAGCTTCGTGCAATAACGCTGAACTATTCAAAGTTTCACCTAAAAACTCCTTGTTAATTTCATCTAATTCATTTATCTTATCTTTCAACAATTTCAATTTATTCACGTTCCAATTTTAATGAATCTCTTTGCAAGAATTATTTAATTTTTTATATTCTATTTATGGTTTATTCTATAAAAAAGCTTATGTCTTTCAAGATTGCCGAAGATTACTTTGCTTTATTTAAAATTTACAAAATTCGTAAAAGTAATTTCTGTTCAGATAAAAAAAAAGAAAAAAAAAGTTTAAAACAAATCTTTGTCTAAAACAATAGTATCGTTTCTGTTGGGTCCTATAGAAACCATAGCAATGTCAATTTTAAGTTCTTCCTTAATTGCTTGAAGATATATTTTCATTGTTTCAGGTAACGAGTTATATCCTCGTTTGGCAAGTTCAGACCACTCTTCGCTATTTAATTTTTCCCAGCCTTTGAATTCTCTATAGATTGGTTTGCATTTTTCGATTATTTCATGCTGGATAGGCCAACTTTCAAGGTTTCTTCCATTTAATTCATATCCTGTGCACATTTTAATCGGTGTTATTCCATGAAGTGCATCTAATAAGGTAATAATTGCGGTATCGATCCCGTTTATCATTACGCCGTATTTGAGGTTAAAAAGATCGAGCCAACCCACTCTTCTGGGACGACCGGTAACCGTTCCGTATTCGTGTCCTTGTTCTCTAATTTGCACAGCAATATCATTAAATAATTCTGTAGGAAATTTACCCTCCCCCACCCTTGAAGTATAAGCTTTTATTATACCAACGATTTTCCCTATTTTCTTAGGAGGAATTCCAGTTCCAGCACTTATTCCTAAAGCATTAGGATTTGATGAGGTTCCATACGGATACATACCATGGTCAATACACAGCAAATTTCCTTGAGCCCCTTCAAAGACTACTTTTTTTCCCGCATCGATTGCTTTATTCAAGTAATAAGCTGTATCAGTAACGTAAGGTTTCAATTTTTCGCCGAAAGCTTTGTATTCCTCGAACATCGAATTGAAATCCAAATCCCAATCGGGATCGTAAATTTTGATCAAATCTTTTTTAATTCGAAACAATTTCTCCAATTTTGGCTTCATGATCTCTGGTTCAACTAAATCATAGATTCGAATTCCCCACCTACTCGCTTTATCAGAGTAAGTTGGACCAATTCCTCTCTTTGTAGTCCCCGCACTAAACTTTCCCTTCGTCTTTTCTTCTAACCCATCTAAAGCAATGTGAAAAGGGAAAATTACGTGAGCCGTAGAACTTAGCTTTAAATTCACATTTTTTCCTAATTTATTCAAGTTGTCAATCTCATCTAGCAGAACTTTAGGATCAACGACACAACCGTTCCCAATGATCACTTCTTTCTCCAGCGGTGCTCCAGAAGGAATAAGTTTGAATTTATATTTTATTCCATTAGCATTGATAGTATGTCCCGCATTATTTCCACCGTTATATCGTACAACAATATCGGCTTTTTGAGCTAAGTAATCGGTTATTTTTCCTTTACCTTCGTCACCCCAAGAAAGTCCACAAACTGCAATTGTGTTAAATTTTTTACTCATAATCAACAGACCGTTAACTAAATTAATCTTACTTGATATTTTTTAATGATTAGGGATTATGATTTAAATTTTTAATCTAAAACATAATCCAAAAAGGAGTATTCATTAATCTTTATAAAATTTATCTGTTAAAGTCTAAGTTATGGAATCATTTTTAAAGTCGTATTTTTATCTTTCTTATTGTAAAATGCAGAGAAAAGTTGTGTTGATCGATGTTGGTCATGGCGAGATGTTGACATTAGACGACGAATTTTCTGACTTTTTAAAACTCCTTAAAAATCTCAATCTTAACATTATAAAAAACGAAAATAAGGATTTAACTAAAAAACTATTAGAAGATATTGATGTTTTAGTGTTAGGAAACCCAATTAACGATTATTTCTCAAATATCGAGATTAAGGATATAGTTAGTTACGTTAGAGTAGGGGGAAATCTGATGCTTATAAGTGAATACGGAGCTGATTTCCTTCAAAAAACAAATTTGAACGAATTAGCTACTAATTTTGGCTTCATCTTTGAGAAGAACTTAATTAAGGAACAAAATTCGCATAATCAAAACTGTTCTAGTATCCTTCATATTCAAAAATTTCCTAGTAATGACATTGTAAATGGGTTAAGAGAAGTAATAATTGGAGGAGCTTGTTCCCTCTTCTTAAAAAAGGGGGCAAAACCATTGTTACAAACAAGTGAAACTAACTTCTGGTCAGAAACTTACAACAATACCTCTGAAGAATGGACAAAAGATAAAGAACAACAACATATTATAGCAGCATATTCTAATTTTGGACAAGGAAAAGTAATCGCTCTCGGTGATATTGATATCTTTTGTAGTGATGACAATATTGGAATTAATTCTTTAGACAATCAAAAATTTTTGCACAATGTTATTAATTGGTTGACTGAACCTGTAAAAAGACCAGATGTATTGTCATATATTTTAGATCAAATGGGCGAACTTCAACATGGAGTTAAAGAAATTCAGAATACGATTAATAATATAATTGAAACAACGAGTATCTTAGAAAAGAGAATATCTTATTTAGAAGAGGAAAATAAAAGTAAGTGAATTTTTTTATTCTTCTCTTGCTTTTAGGGTATAAGAAGTAATGAAAGACGATTACTAAACCTATTTATTGTTAAATTAATTATTCTAAACATTATCTCATTAATATATAATTAACTTGATTATAACTCAACTTTATAAAATGTAGTGAAACAAATGAGTACCAAATCTTACGACGAAATACTTTCTGAATTTGAAGAAATTACAAACCACTATAATCGTAAAGACCAATATTTTGATATACTATATGATTCGGTTTCCACAACAACCATAGCAAAAACTCCCTCATCTGAAGATTTTTCAATAAATCTTAAAAAATCGGGTGTCGTCGCTCGCACATTTTTAGGCTCATGGAAAGAAGTTGCTACCGATTTGAGCTCAGATATAAATGTAATTAAGCATAGAATTCCAAAATTAACTAATAAAGGGGCTGCAATAGCTGAATTCAAAGGCTGGAAGTTAAACAAAGAGATCAAACCTAAAATCGACCCGTCAAACATATCAATCGATGATAAAATCAAGAAAGTACGAGATATTTTTAACTATATCAAGAAATCTGACGAGAGAATTATCAATGTCCAAGTTAAATACATGGAAATTTTAATTGAACGGATTTTCGTCAATAACGAGGGGTGTAGATTAAGACAAGTAATTCCCAGGACTCGTATCGGTATATTTCCTATAGCCAAGGAGGGTTCTGTAGTAGATTACGATTACTTTATTAAAACTGGAGAAATTGGATTTGAAATTTTCGATCTAATAGATAATGGTGTATTAGATACTACAGTCAAGAATTCTCTTGAGATGTTGGAAGCTAAATTACCACCATCGGGAAGAAAGACAATTATTTTAGATCCTCAGATGGCAGGATTAATTGCTCATGAAAGCTTCGGTCACGGTCTTGAAGCAGATCAAGTATTAAGAGGACGAAGTTATTTAAAACAACATTTACATAAGCAAGTAGCTTCTGAAATCAGCACGATCTATGACACACCATCCTTGGATAAAAAATTGGGATCCTATTTTTTTGACGATGAGGGCATAAAAGCAGGAAACAATGTTTTGGTTGAAAACGGTATCTTGAAAAACTATATTTATGACAGAAGGAGCGCCTCTGAGCTTAAGGCAACACCTCAAGGGAACGGGAGGCGAGAGAGCTTCGCCCATCCAATCAACGTGAGAATGTCAAACACTTATTTTGGCTCAGGAGACTATGATCTGAATGAAATGATCTCAGAAGTAAGTGATGGAGTAATGTTAGTACACGGATATTTTGGGATGGAAGATCCTCTCGGGGGAGGTATGCAATGCACTTCGAAAAAAGCTTATTTAATTGAAAATGGAGAAAAAACAAAAATCCTAAAAGCAACTGCATTAAGCGGAGATGTTCTCGAATTATTGAAAAACATCGATGCTGTAAGTAAGGACGCTTTGAGGCTTGACGGAGGAACATGTGGGAAGGGTAGCGAAGATATGGTTCCCGTTACGTCTGGAGGTAGTTATTTAAGAGCAAAAAACGCGTTAGTTAGTCAGGGGTGAATGAGATTATGTCGAGCGAAAAGTTAGATTTAATTGAAAAAGTATTGAAATCGAAAAATATCGAGGAATATGAAATCTACCTCGTTGAAAGAGCTATTTTTGAAACTATTTTTCTAAAGAATAAAACTGAAAACGAACGAGAAATAAGCGATTTCGATTATTTTATAAGAACTTTAAATCAAAAAGAAAATCAAACAGGAATAGGTGTGGTTAAGGGAAATTCACTGGATCCTTTACAAATTGAAAGAATAATTGATACTAGCTTGCTGTTATCTAGAAATAATTCAAGTTCAAAATATTATTTTCCTGGTAATGCTCAAATTCCATCAATTAAAACAGCAGATAAGAAAGTTCTTAACGATCCTCTGGCAATTAAGAAAGATTTAGCCGAAGAATTAATAGGAGAAGCGTCTTCGCAAGATGAAGCTTCTACTACTTTTGGAAGATTTAGAATTCACATTAATAACAGTTTCTTAAGAAATTGTAATGATTTGAATCTAAATGCTCAAAAAACATTCTTTTTCGTCGAGTTTGCCTTAAAGGCAAAAGCAGATGGCAAGTTATCAGAGTTTTGGGATAACGGATATTATAAAGAAAAAGAACACTTAAAATTTAATGAGAGAATATCTAATTGGGCAAGGAGAGCTAAAGATACTTTGAGAGCAGAAATACCTAAAGCTGAGAGTAGTGCTGTTGTAATCTTTTCACCATCGGTTTTAAAATATGCCTTAACACCTGTAATTGGGCTCCATTCAATTGGAAAAGCGCATACTGAAAAAATATCCCAGTTTAATATTGGAGATAAAGTAGCAAGTGATAATATCTCTTTAATCGATGATGGATTATTAGAAGGAGGCTTAAGTTCAAATTCGTGGGATTCGGAAGGAAATCCTCAGCAGATAACAGAAGTTTTAAAGAATGGCCTCTTTCAGAACAGATTGTACGATCAAAAATACGCAATTTTAGACGGAGTACAATCCACTGGAAATGCTAAAAGAGCTGAAAGTGGAACGGTAGTTAACGGAATAAGTAATTTTAAAATACCTCCTGGAGATATTTCCCTTGAAGAGATGATTTCGAATATCAAGGAGGGGTATTATATTGAACAATTCTCTTGGTTGCATCCAGATGAGATGTCAGGTAACTTTGGAGCAGAAATAAGAAATGGATATTATATTAAGAACGGAGAATTCCAAAATCCAATAAAACTAGGTAATGTTAGTGGTAATGTCCTTGAAATGGTGAAAAATTGCATGTATATTTCTAAAGAGCGTGAATTCAACGAAAACACTCTCTTTCCATATATGGTGTTTAAGAACCTAACTGTTTCTTCTTAATTTTTATTATTTTTATTATTTTAATTTTGTTTGTTTAGGTGTAAAAAATTAAACCACCTTAGTTCTTCAACTTCAGGATCATCAAACTGTTTATATTCTTTTGATTCATTAAATAATTTGACAATATTATTGGCATCGTTCAAATATTTTGTAAATTCAGCATTGCGATCTATAGATTCCTCATCAAAACAATTCCGTAAATCTGAGGAGAGTATTGACTTGATATCTAGATTGTTAATAAGGTTAGTGTCCTTAAAATGGAGATGCGTCCAATCTCCAGAGTGAACAGCAAAAGAATATTCATTTAGGATTCATCGGACAATCTACTGAATGTGCTGTTATTTGTAATAATAAATGGATAACAAAATCAATATTAAATTCTAATAGTATTCCGACTTTAAATGGTCATTTAATTCATAATAGCACTGAATTAAAATCATTTTTAAAAAATGCTACGGGTATTTATATTTGTAAACCACTATGTGAATGGTCCGGAAAAGGACAGTTTATACTAAATACTAAGATTTTTCGTAATGAGTCAATAAATTATTTGAATTATCCATTTATCATTGAGGAATTCATCACTGCAATAGAGATCTCTGTAGATATTTTTACACATAATTCAAATCATGTTATTTATCCTCCAGTCTATAAAGGAATTACATCAGTTGAAACAAGACATGCATTAAATCGGTTAAGATTCTGCCCATATAACTGGAGTAAGGAAATTGAAGATAAAATTTTAAATTACGCAAAAAGAGTAGCTATAGCCGTTCAAAGTACAGGTTGGTTAGATATTGATATGTTATTAGTTGATGATAATTTATACGTATTAGAAGTTAATTCAAGATTTTCAGGGACAACAAGAATGATATCTATGGTGTCAAAAATAGATCCTTACGAAATTACTGTTAAAGCTGCTTTAGGGGAACAAATTGATAATATAATCATTAATAGAACTAATGGTATTTCATTTGAGGTTCCATTTTATCAAAATATTCAAACTATACAAAAAGATCATATTTTTGTTTATTATTCAAGTACACCACACTTATGGCTTGGAAAAATAACCGCTAAAGTTGATCAAAAAAAATTACCTGATGACATTAAAAAATTATTGATTGAGGGTGGTATTACTGAATATATAAAAGACATTGAAACATTTTTAGAAAATTATTTATAAGTAAATAATATGAATAAAAACAATAAAGTTATAAAAAACTTTAAGAGTTAATCGGATCCTTGGGTTTGGGTAAAAAAAGTGGAAGATTCTTTATTATATAAAATTAAATATCAACTCAATTAGCTGACCATGCCATAAAATATATAATTGAAAATTATTTAAATCTAATCATTATGGATAAACCAAAAATATCGATTGCAGGATGTGGTTACGTAGGCTTAGTAACTGCCTCTGTTTTAGCAAGTCGAGGATTTAATGTTATAGCAACTACAATAATTGAAGATCATATTGATTTGATTAATAGTGGACAAGCTCCTTTTTATGAAGAGGGTTTAGATGATGTATTAAAACAAGTTATTAAAGAAAATAAATTAATGGTGACATCAGATAATCAAATGGCGGTACTAAATACAGACATTACTTTTATATCAGTAGGGACGCCAATGAGAGAAGATAATAGCATTGATCTTAGTTTTATCAATACCGTATCTAAAGAGATTGGGAAAGCATTAGCTAAAAAAAAGGATTTTCATCTGGTTGTCAACAGGAGTACTGTTGTACCAGGAACTACTCGAAATCTAATTGGAAAAAATCTTATTCAAAAAAGCTCCAAACAACTTGGTAAAGCTATAGGACTTGGAATGCAACCCGAATTCTTACGAGAAGGTTCTTCAGTTTATGATACTTTTCATCCAAATAGGCTTATCATAGGAGAATTTGATAAGAAAAGTGGTGATACATTAGAAAATATGTGGAGATTATTTTATGAAGATCGATTCCCTCCAATTGAAAGAATGAATATTGAAAGTGCTGAATTAGTGAAATATGCTAATAACAGTTTTCTTTGTACTAAAATAAGTTTCGCTAATGAGTTTGCAAATTTTGCTGAATTAATCCCTAATGTTGATGTAAATGATGTTATGAAAGGCATTGGACTTGATGAGCGAATCAATCCAAAATTTTTTAGAGCAGGTGTTGGATTTGGAGGATCGTGTTTTCATAAAGACCTAAGTGCCATTAAAAAATGGGCAAGAAATCTCGGGTTTAATTCAAAAGTTTTGCAAGCTGTTCTCGATTTAAATGAAAATCAAGCGATCCATATCGTAGATGTGGCTGAAGAACTAATTGGGAATTTAATAAATAAGAAAATTTCGATTTTGGGTTTATCTTTCAAACCAGGAACAGATGATATGAGAGAAGCTCCAAGTATTAGAGTTATCAATGAATTAAGAAAAAGAAATGTGACTGATATTATTGGTTATGATCCTAAAGCAAAAGAATCTGCTGAAGAAGCAATAGGAGACAAAATCAAATATGCAAAATCAATTGAAGAGGCATTAAAAAATTCTGAATGCACCTTATTAATTACTGATTGGGATGAATTTAAAGAATTAACTCCTGATGATTACAAGAAACATATGAAAACACCAAATTTAATTGATGGACGAAGGATCTATGATTATGACAAGTTTAATAAAGAACTAAATTTTAGAGCAATGGGTCGTATAAATTTGGAATAAATATTTTTTATTTTTTTTATGAAATTCGATTGTTTCTAATATTTACTTTAACTAAAAAAGAGTTATTTTTTAGTTAAAATAGAAGAATATGAATTTTAAAATGCTTAGTATTCAGCTTTCTCTTTTTTTTTTAA
Source organism: Promethearchaeota archaeon (assembly GCA_019894735.1). The sequence goes on from JAGXOB010000008.1 coordinate 32,362, forward strand.
GATTTTTGATCAATTCAGAAATAACATCATATAAATTAGCTACAATACCAAAATCTGCAATATCAAATATGGGAGCTTATTCATTTTTATTAATCGCAATAATAACATTAGAAGTTTCCATACCAACTCGGTGTTGAACAGCACCTGAAATACCACAAGCAATATACAATTACGGTTGCACAACTCTTCCAGACATTCCAACTTGAATTGAATTATCTGCCCATCCAGCATCAACTGTAGGTCTACTTGCTGCGATCACTCCATTTAGTTCATCTGCTAATTCTTCCAGTAAAATAAAAGCTTCTTTTTTACCTAATCCCAATCCTCCCGAAATAATAACATCCGCATTTTCTATATCATGATGATTATCATATTTTATTTCTTCTAATATCTTAATTCTTGATTCTAAGAAATCTGGATTTACTTTATATTTAATTAAATTTCCCTCACATATATTTTTCTCAGATTTACTCGGTGAGTTCCAAAATCCAATTAAACTAGGAAATGTTAGCGGTAATGTCCTTGAAATAGTGAAAAATTGTATATATATCTCTAAAGAACGAGAATTTATTGAAAATTCGCTATTTCCTTATATGGCGTTTAATAATTTGAATGTTTCTTCTTAAAACTATTTTTTTAAATTTCTTTCTATTTTTAATTTCATTTGGTAAGGTGTACAAAATTAAACCACCTTAATTCCTCAATTAAGGCATCATCAAATTGTTGATATTCCCTTTGGCCTTCAAAATTCTTTACAATTTTCTTAGCCTCGTTCAAATACTTAGTAAATTCGGCATTTTGGTTTATAATTTCCTCATCAAAGCAGTTTTTTAAATCTATCGAGAGTATTGATTTAATATCTGGTTGATTATTATCTTGAGTATCTTCAAAGTTTAGATGTGTCCATTCTCCAGAGTGAATAGAGAAAGAATATTCATTTAGGAATAAATACCCATAATCTGCAACAAATTCAATTGTTTTACAGATAAACTCAAACTCATTTTCTGAACATAAATAATGAAAATTAACACGACACCATCCTGGTTTAAACCCAAGTTTCCCTTGTTGAGTAATACATCGAAATTTTTGAGATCTTTCTTCATCAATATTGAGTAATAAGTGTCCATATGGACCTGCACACATACAACCTGCACGACTTTGAATTCCAAACAAATCGTTGAGCAATTTAGTAGTAAATTTGGGATGTAAGTACTTATCTTCATGTTTAATCATAAAAGACACTATTGAAATACGATTTTCGGGATCCAATGGTCCTAGAATTTCGATTTTTGGATGCTTAGATAAGCGATCCAACGCTCTTGTTGTATATTCTAATTCTTTAGCTTCAATATTTTCAATTCCAATAGCGTCCTTTAAATCTATAGCTAGTGCTGCCTTAATAGTCTGTAACACTCCAGGAGTTCCAGTTTTTTCTCTTGTTTCAATATCTTCTGAATAATCCACTGAAGTAGAACTTACAAAGTCAACAGTTCCACCACCTGATGAAGTCGGAGGTAGTGCTGATTTGTAAACTCGTTTATTAAACACTAAAATTCCTGAAGATCCTGGACCTCCCACGAATTTATGCGGAGATATAAAAATTGCATCAAAAAATGTATCTCTATCGTTATTCATATCAACTTTTACATAAGGAGCGCTAGCAGCAAAATCAAAACAAACTATACACCCATGTTTATGTAGAATTCTGGAAATTTCATAAATGGGAGCCTTCAAACCAGTTACATTGGAAGCCGCAGAGAATGAACCAATTTTTAATCTATTCTTATACTTTGGATCTGAAACTTGTCGCTCTAAATCCCCAATGTCGAGATATCCTTCAGATGTAAGTTGAATAGTAATAACTTCAGCGATCGCTTCACGCCACATTATATCGTTAGAATGATGTTCATAAGGACCAATAAAAACAACAGGTTTCAATCGATTTATTTCTTTTTCCAGCGTATTGTTCAAATTTTGCTCTAAGACATTATCCTTGGCTGATTTATTTAATAATGTCTTCATAAGTTCTTTTGTTGCTGGCGGTAAACGTATACCTATAATTTCCTGGAATTTGGATATTGCTCCCGTTGCTCCGGTGCCTGTGGCTATAATCTGACAATTTTCTTCCCCATTAAAAGCTTTTTTTATTGTCAGTTCTGCTTGATGCAAGATTTTTGTCATCTGTCGACCAGTTACATCATCTTCAGTATGAGTATTGGCATATTCCCTTTGAATTTTGATTAGAAATTGTTCAATAAATTTTATAGATCTACCCGATGCCGTGTAGTCAGCATAAAGAAGCAAACGTTTTCCGTAAGGTGTCTGGAACATGAAATTCTGACCAATAATAGCATTTCTTAGTTCTTCAAAAGTCAAAACTGGTTTCATTATTTCACCTTTAATCTTAAGAGAAGGTTTAGTTATATCTTTAATTTAATTTATGATAAAAATTTTGTTAAATAAGATTAATAAAAATAGGTTGTTTTTAAAAAAAATCTAGTTCTTTTTCTTGTTTTCTATGTTTACTTCTATTAAATTATAGTCTCGAGATCCTAATCCGATATCTTCAGCTGCTTTTAATTGTATCTCCCAGTGTTTTGATTCCTTCCCATCGGGATTTAAATCCATTTCATTTGTTTTTGAATCAAATCTAGGTATGTAAGAAAACCATTCATTTGGCTTTTCTTTGGAAATGTTTCCAATATTACCCAAAATTGAATGATGATTCATGTGAGATAAATGGATCAGATCTACGGCACTTTGATCTACAGCAACTGGATCAAGCGAAGACAAAATTCCAATATCACTTATAAATGGGATGTCAGAGCCACCTGTGCAGTCACATTGCCAAGTTACATCTATAACATAATTCAAATAATATATTTTGTTCCTCCCGTAATAATCCAGTACCCCAACAGCATTGTCTATCATTTGAGTAATAAATTCTTCGTTTGTTGATGATCCAGTATTTATAACATTGTTTTTACATACGGATTTACACATGTAACAATATTTACATTTTTCTTCGTCTCGCATTATTTTACCGTCAGGCCCTTCTCTTAACGCATTTGTCGGGCAGATCTTCAAACAGGCTTCATAATCAGATATTGGGGCATTAAGATCGAATTCGAATTTTTTTCCCACATGTGCTTGAACTTTCCCACCCTTACTTACACATCCAATTCCCAGATTTTTCAGAGCGCCTCCAAAACCAGCCATAGCGTGTCCCTTAAAATGAGTTGCTAAAACCATATGATCAAATTCTTCCAACCTCCCCGCAACTAATACTTCGTTAAATCGTTTACCGTTCACCCTTTGTTTTATTACATTTGTACCTACACGACCATCCAGCATTAGAAGCTCTGCTCCCATAGTTTCTTCTGTAAACCCATGAATTTTTGCAACTTCTAAATACTCATTTTCAGCGGAACGCCCACTGAACTCGGTATGAATTCCCGTAAATTCTTCTGGAGCGCCCCAGCCACACGATTCTGCTACGTAAGGAACACCTCCTAAAGTTTTAACATGATCGCATAAAAATCTAATGTAACTAGGACGTAAATATCTTACGTTCTCTAAAGCACCAAAATGAGTTTTTATTACAACTTTATCTCCCTTATTCACTTTACTATTAAAACCAATTTTCTTCAAGGCTAATGGCCCTTTAACACTACTTAAACTTTGTTCATAGTTGTAGGTTCGTGCTGTAAAATAATAGACGTCTGATTTCATATTTCTCATTTAATTTAATCAAAATCGTAATAGAATTTATTATTAGGTTAATTAAGCATTAAAAATAAATTTAGAGATTATCTGATTTGCATTAATTATTTTAACGGTGTTTAATTTTATTATAATCAGAGATAAGAAAAATTACAATTAAGAGAATAAAACATGGCTCGTTGCCCAGAATGTGCCGGAAATATGAAATACAATCCCGACAATCGCCTTATGGTATGTGGTTCGTGTGGACTATCATTATCTCGTTACGAATTAGATCATTATTGGAGTAACATACGAGATGAACGGGGATCCGATGCAGATGAGGTTCAGAAAGCAAAAAACAAAAGAAAAGAATGGCTTGACTGGTATAGTAAGAGTAAGGACGAAAAAAAGAATTACTGATTATTAAATTCATTTAACCAGCAAATCATTCATTTTAGTTAGTTTAAATTCTTCAAATGGGAATTAGTTTTTCTTATTACTAATATTAGGAAATTAGGTATGTAACTTATGAGTGAACTTGAAATTTTCAATTTTATTATGTTATTCTTTGGTATAGTGGGAGCATGTGTTTTTGTTCTTCTTTTCTTTGTATCGGCACCTTATGGGCAGCATATTAGAAAAGGTTGGGGTCCCAATATTAACAATAAATTGGGATGGTTTGTAATGGAACTTCCAACTGTCATTGTATTTCTTATTCTATATCTTATAGGAGACAGAAAAACGAGCATGACTTCTATAATCTTTTTTATCATATGGATGCTTCATTATGGGCAGCGAACATTTATTTTTCCTTTCTTAATCCGAGCAAAAGAACCAATGCCAGTGACAATCATTACTTTTGGATTTATTTTTAATGGGCTTAACACTTATTTGCAATCTCGCTGGATTTACACATTATCTGCCCCTTATTCCGACGATTGGATTTTTTCCCCTTTCTTTATAATCGGGGTTAGCATTTTTCTTCTTGGGATAGTTATTAATCTCCAATCGGATCATATCATTAGAAATTTACGCAAACCAGGTGAAACGGAATATAAGATACCTTATGGAGGTATGTTCAGGTGGGTAAGTAATCCAAGCTATTTTGGGGAAATTACCGAATGGGCAGGATGGGCAATATTAACCTTCTCGTTTCCAGGGTTAGTATTTGTAGCATGGACATTTGCGAATCTCGCACCTCGAGCGCTTTCTATTCACAGATGGTATCTAAAAACTTTCCCAGATTACCCTAAAAACAGGAAAGCGTTAGTTCCTTTTATTTATTAGATACAATGTTTCCAAAAAAAAAAGAGTTACATCAACTAAAACGAATGTTGATAGGAGCTTTTTTTGAGGTTTTGATAGAATTCAGATTTTCGCAAGATAAACCACCGTAAAATAGGTTTTACTAGTGGAATTAAATATCTCTTTATCCCAATCCACTTTCTTACCTCTTCATAAAAATCTTCTAAAGTGAAATTCTGAAACTTCAAAATGCCCTGTAAATAACTCATTTCTTGATCGTCAAAGAAGCCGCAATGAGAATGGTGATTTGAAAAGGCTTCATCTGGTAAGAATCCTCTTCCAAAACCCATGATTTCGAACATGTCATTGATATTGTCTCTATACGATATTTGACATTGTTTTCCACCCCCTAAGTTGAAGGTTTTATTCCATATTTCATTCGAATCTATAGCGTTTACTAAAGCTAATCCAACATCTTTTGCGTGAATAGTCTCTACGCTTGTATCTAACGCAATGAAAAACATGACAGGCCTAAATTTTATTACATCTATTGCGACAACATAAGATATCCTAAAAATACAATACTCCAATTTAGATTCTTTAATTAACCGTTCAGCTTTTATTTTAGTAGTAGTATAGAGATCTTTCTTATCATCTTCAATTAGATCGGATAATTTAATGATAGGATTTTCCCGTCGATCGCCGTAAACAGCAACAGAAGAAGTAAATATAAGTTTGGGTCGGTTTGTCTGATTTTCCATTGCAGTTATTACATTTTGAGTACCATCTACATTAGTAGAAACCGCAACTTCAGGATTTATTAACGCTACATCCGGTAAAACGGCTGCAGCATGAATAACTACGTCCTGTCCATTAACAGCTTCTTTTACTTCCTCATAATTCTGTAATGTGCCCCAGACAATTCTAATCTTATCTGAATATCTATAGAATAGTTTTTTATTCTTGCGGGATCCTCTTAGAAATAAACTAATTTCGTATCTATTCCTGTTTAACAGCTCTTTAAAAATCTCTTTACCAATTGTTCCAGATGCTCCTGTTAATAAAATTTTCTTCTTTGCCATGTAAGATGATCAGACTATTGTAAATAAAACTGATAAAAATATCACTTAGATTATTGAATAAAAGAGGTTTTTAATATTTTCTGCTGTTAAATAAAAACGGTATAATATGTTCAATTTGGAATGAAATTAATAATAATTTTAAGAAGGAACTTACGAATTGAATTTTCTATTGAATATCTCAATTAAAAATTCTTCCAACTTGCCTGCAGGGATATCTAATAGCGTGATTTCCAAATGTCTTCCTCTCTCTGCTTCTTCGATCCTTACTGTCTTCGACGCAATAATCTTTAGTTGGTTCAATGTCCGTATATATTTTCGAAAGCTCATTTTAACATGAGGTTCTACTGAATATGTTTCGCTAATTATTTGATACTCTTCAAAAGCTTCGTCAACCAATGTAAACGGCTCGTCTTTATTAATTAAAGATCTCGCAATTCCAAACAATGCTAAAAGCTCTTGATCGTTAAGTTGATCAACGATCTCAGCTCTAAATGTAGGGTACACATCATTTGAAGCTTCCCTAATAATGTCTGCACTTATTCGATCTAAACCCTCTCTGTCAGCATATAACCCACTTTTTCTTAGAATCTCAATTCCGTGACGCATATCTTGATGATCAGTAACAATTTGGCTGACCATATTTAAGATATCATCTTCAATAACGTACTCTTTTAAAGCCAATTCGCTTCTATATTCTAGTATTTGTTTTGCTTCTTCGTATTTATACGGTTTAAGCTTAATTTTTCCGTTTAGTCTACTTAAAATTCTTTCAGTTTCAATTTTCATCCAATCTTTATTTCGGGAGATTAGTATTATAGAGAGTTTTGCGTTTTGATGACCATAGGTTTCAGCTATATCTAACAAAGCTAGAATTTCATCCGATCTCAATAGATGAGCTTCATCGATTACCAATAACATATAACTCTTTTCTCTTATTAGCTGTTTTAGAATTAGTTTGAGGGCTTCGTCATCTGAAAAACCCCTACCGCTCCCGTGGGTATGTTTAGCTAGAAGTTCACGTATTATCTTACTTTTTGAGCGGAAATTTATACAATTATAATACTCAGTAAACATGTTAATATCTTTTTCTAACGCAATATTTTTGAAATTTTTACCAAAAAATCTCGCAGTACAGGTTTTCCCAACTCCTCCTTTACCTAAAATAAGGACATTGATCGAAGGTTGCTCTTCTTCATCAAGAATCCGTCTAAAGTTATAAATTAAGGTATTTATTACCTCATCACGACAATATAATTTGTCTGGCACATAACTCATATCAAGCGAACTTGCTTGTTTGAAAACTGACTTTTTCATGAATGGTTTTCTAAATTCATCCTCGTCCATGATTGACTGGCTCCTAATTGAAATTTTTAGTGATATATAAGTTATTATAGAACAAATTAAGTATAAACTTTCTTATACTTTCATCTTTTTACTAAAACATCAAAAGATTATTGACTTAAGATGTTATAAAAATTTGATAATTTATAACTTATCGCAATTTTAAGTTATCATTATTTAACGGATGCATCGCGGAATAAGACTGTCTTAACTTAGTAATATCATTCTTAGCATAAATACGAGTTGTATTTGGAGAGCTGTGTCCTAAAATATCTTGTAATTCACTGATATCCATTCCCGATCTTCTAAGATGCGTAGCTCCAGTATGCCTAAATATATGAGGCGTTATAATTTTAGAATCAGGGAAGCCACACTTCTCTTTTATAGATTTTATATCTGCTTGAACGACGCGAGGATTTAATTTTTGATTTCTTGTGTTTACTAATAGATGATCTTCGGAAGTGTAAGATATTCGATTCCTTAAATATTCGTTAAATAGAGATAATGTAGTATAGTCAACCGGTACAATTCTTTCTTTACTTCCTTTACCCTTTAACCTTATGTAGCCTTTATTAAAATCAATATCTCTTATTTTAATATCGCAAAGTTCGCTTACACGTGCCATAGTAGAATAAAGGAGCCTTACAATCAAATAATATCTCTGACTTTTCCTCGAGTTAAACACTTTTCTATCTTTTAACTTATTAAAAATTACTTCAATGTCAGAAACATCAAGAAATTTAGGAAGACTTTCTTCTAACTTTATTTTAGGAGATTTAATTGTACTCATAGGATTTCTTGTTATAAATTCATTGAGTGTTAAAAATTTGAAATAAGATCTCAATGTGGCTATTTTTCTGCTTATGCCCTTTTTAGTATACTCCAAATCTTTAAGTTGTTTTAGAAAAAATCTAATTCTCTGACGTAACATTGGCGATTCAAGAGGTAAATCTCCTACAAGATTAATAAATTTTTCAAGATCATATCGATACGCTTTAATTGTTGAGGGCGCACATCCTTCTTCGACTTCCTTCGAAATTAGAAAATCGTCGATAAAATCTGAAACATTATAATCTACCATAATAAGAGAAATAACATCGTGATATTACATAATACGGTGTAATATGCAGGTAATATCAGAATTATTTCTTTACTAAATGTCGGATATATATTAAAAAGGACTTAAATCAATCCTTCTCCATACCAACCTTGTTTGATGAAAAGATAAGCATTCATAGCAGCTGTTGTCCCTTCACCAGTAGCAGTAGTTACTTGTCGTATTCCACCAGTTACATCTCCTGCTGCATATATGCCCGGAAAGTTAGTTCCTTGATTTTTATCAACTTTAATATTATTTTCCTCATCAAGTTCTATCCCTGCCTTCTTTGCTAATTCACTCTGTGGCTCAACTCCTATAGCAATAAACAGAGCACTTACATTTAGATTTGTTATTTCACCAGTTTCAATATTTTTAATTTTTAGTTCTCCTAATTTGTCATCCTTAGGTATAGCTTCTTCAATAGTACAATTATACATTGGTACAACATTCGGTAACGAATCGACTTCATTTACTATGCATGCTTCTGCTCGTAAACAGTGCCGTCTATGAATAAGGTAAACTTTTTTGGCAACACCTGAAAGATAGATTGCCTCTAGACCAGCGGCGTTACTACCACCAACCGTAGCTACTACTTGATCTCTAAATAAGGGACCGTCACAAGTAGCACAGTATGATATCCCGTTACCTACTAATTGATATTCGTTAGGTAATCCAAGTGAAAGATGCTTTGAACCCGTAGCAATAATAATGGCTTTCGCTTTTATATCTCCTTTAGAAGTAGTTACTGTCATTTCTTTTGGGTTGATTGTTAAAACTTCATTATAAAAAAAGGTAGTTCCGTAATTTTCAGCTTGTTTCCTCATTTTTTCTGTCAATTCAAGACCATTAATACTCTCAAATCCGGGATAATTTTCAATTTTAGGGGCTGTTCCTGCTAAACCTCCAAATGCCTTATTTTCAAAAAGAGCGGTCTTTAAACCCATTCTTCCTCCATAAATTGCAGCTGTTAACCCCGCTGGCCCACCACCAATAATTACCAGTTCAAATTCATTTATATCAGTCACTTTTAGTCTCCTTTAATTTGTAGCTCTATTCAAATTTACACATAATAATCTTAATAATAATTTAAATTTTTTTTCAATATTACATCGCTCCTTTAAATTCTATACCTTTACTTCTTTTGTTGGTGACGAAGATATTTGCAAGCGTTTATTCCCGCTCGTGCACCTTCTGCTGCAGCAAAAACAACTTGAAAAAGACCACCTGTACAATCACCAGCAGCATAAACTCCTTTAATATTTGTTTTTTGATCGCCATCCACTTTAATGTTGCGCATATCATCTAATACTACTCCTGCTTTTTTGTAGATTGAATTAGAAGAGATGTGAGATAAAATAAATAAGCAGCTTAATTCAAATTCTTTAATTCTATCAACATCATCTGATTCAGACTCTGTAGGTTTGCATGCAATTTTTTGAATCTTACCTTCTGAATCTGATATCGCTTCAATAACCTTCATTTTCTCAATAACTTCGATTCCAGCGTCTTTGACTTCATAAACCTTTTGTGGTAGTTCCTCAATACCTACATCACTAATAACACGAACAATGCAACCCATCTGATTTAGAACCAAAGCGTCTTCCATCACTTCTTCGTCTCTTCCGTATAAATATACTACTTTATCTTTGTATGACGGTCCATCGTATAATGCACTATAGGACACTCCATATCCTAATAACGCATTTTCCCCTTTTATGACTTCTTTCCGTTCCCCCGAACCCGTGGCAATTATTACTACATCGGCACTGATATTAGCCGTTCTCGTAGAGATCAAATTTGTCCCCATTCCTAACATTAACGAGATCACATCTCTATTCATTAATTTTACGCTTTCATAGCTTTCAGCATGTTTCTTAAATTTTTCAAAAAGCATCAATCCAGATATATCAATTTCTCCTAACCAATTTTGAATTTCTTGCGTTTTTGTTAACGAGGAAGGTTCTTTTCCCTCTAATACTATCGTGTCCCTATTTGCTCTACCACAATACACCGCAGCACTTAAACCCGCTGGTCCGGTGCCTATTATCAGAACTTCACACTTAAAATCTTGAACTTCCATAAAACACCCTTAATACTATTTGTTTATGAAAATAAAAAGCTAGTAATTTAACTATATGAATTCTAAATTAAAAATAATCATATATTAACGTAAGTAATAATCGAAAAGATCGGAAATTATATGATATAATTTGAATATTTATTATTGATTTAAGATTAAATATAATCGATTATTGACATAATTATTACTATACCTAAAAATATTAGGGAGCCTTTTTAATGAGTGATTCTGAAGATAAAATTGAAATCAAGAAAGAAGAACCAAAATTTAATATTGCTGAACCTCACCACTTATCCAGAAGATCTAAATGGTTAAGAGATTATTACTTCAAAGGAGTTAAGCGGGAGTGGAACAACGAATACATGTCTTTCACTACGGGGACAGATTGGGACATAATATGGTGCGAATCTGATTACTATGTCACTCCTGAGATTTACTTTTACATAGGAAATAAAGACAAGGGTGTTTTTGAGGGATGCTTGAGATCTGTGGCAATTCCCGTTTCATTACCTGATGGTTTCTGGGATTTATCTTTACCCGAACGTAAGATCCAATTTTTCAAAACCGTAATGCTAGAGTATGTACCACACGAAATTATATCCGAAAACGATTTGGTTGCTGGTGGTAGGTTTAACACTCAATTGAGCGATTGTTTAACCAAAACTGAGACCAAAAAATATTGGAAGGAAAATATGAGTAATAGAAATAAATTTTACAAATTTCATAAATCAGGTTTTGGAAATACAGGGGCAACAGGTGGCCACCTTATACCGGATCACGAAACCATAATTAAAAAAGGTTTTAAATTTATTTATGAAGAAATTAAAGCTCAATACGAGCAATTATCAGAACGAGAAAGAAAAGGGTCCAAAGGTCAAGAATTAAGAGCAATGTTAGAAGCTTCGGAGATACCAAGAAAATTTGCTAAAAAATACGCTGAAGAATGTAGAAAACTTAAAGAAAAAGCAAGTACGCTTGAAAGAGTAGAAGAACTGGAACAGATGGCTAAAAACCTTGAAAAAGTCCCTTGGGAACCTGCTGAAACTTTTTGGCAAGGTGTGCAAGCTATTTGGTTAACTCATATGCTTATTATGGCTGAAGAGTCTTACCCTGGACCAGGTACTTCTTTTGGCCGAACAGATCAGCACCTCTGGGAACTATACAAGAAAGATGTGGTTGATGAAAAAAATATTTCAAAAGAATTCGCTAAAGAAATTTTAGGTAGTTTTTGGTTTCATTGCAACACCGCTTACGACGCTCAAATCAGAGTAGGAAAGCAAGGTATTACTGCAGCATTCGGCCAATTGATGACCCTTAGTGGTTGTGGTCCTAACAGTGAAGATTTAACCAATGAACTGACTTATACTATTCTGGAAGTTGTGGACGAATGGTCTCCCATCTTAGAACCAAAACCAAATGTTAGACTGCATAGAAATTCTCCTGAGAAATTGTTAAATATCGTAGTCGACATGGTCTCCCGATCGCAAGGAGCACCATTTCTTATAAACTTCGATGAGAGAAGTATAGCTGGTATGATATCGGAAGGTATATCCCCTGAAGATGCTTGGGATTATGCTTGTGTTGGATGCCTAGAAAATACAATGCAAGGAAACGATAGATCTGGGACTGTGAATTGTAATCCAAACCTAACGAAAAGCATTGAATTAACTCTTTGGAACGGGAAAAATATGCCCGGTAATGATGTTGCTACTAAGAAAGGCGAGCAAGTTGGTCCAAAAACGGGTAATCCTGAAATCTTTACCACTTGGGAGGAATTTTGGAATGCTTGGAAAAAACAAACCGAATTTCTCATTAAATACACGGTAGATATATACAATTTAACTGAATCTCTTAGAGCCGATTATTTTCCAACTCCATACTTATCGACTTTAATACGAGGGTGCATTGAAAAAGGATTAGATATTAGATGCGGGGGGCCTGAGTTAAGGTTTATAACCGTCGAGGGCGTTGGTTTTGCTACTACCGTAGATTCTTTATTGGCAATTAAAAAATTCGTCTACGAAGATAAGAAATACACGTTATCTCAAATTAAAAATGCTTTGATTAACGATTTTGAAGGAGAAGAATACGCTGTAATTCAAACAATCTTAAAAAATAGAGGGCCAAAATATGGAAACGATGTCGATGACTCTGATAGATTCGCTCAAAAAGTTATGCAAGCGTGGGCTGGCGAAACATGGAAATACAAAACTCCTACTGATTTTCAATTTCGACCTGGAATGCTATCATGGAATTATTGGGCTGGAGCTGACGCTAGTCTTACAATTGCTACTCCCAATGGTCGAAAAATGGGAACATTTCTCTCTAACGCGATTTGTCCTTCAAATGGAGCAGATCTTAAAGGTCCTACGGCAGTGACAAATTCGGTGGGTATTGCTTTAGGCGGAAAAACCGATGAAGGTGATTACGTTAACTATTTACCTAACGGGGCAAGCCATACCATCACATTCAATCCCACAATTCTTAAGAATCCCGAACATCGAGAAAAATTTAAATCATATTTACGGGGATATATTGAAAACGGAGGAACTTGTTTACAAGTAAATATGCTCGATGTTGAAATGCTTAAGGATGCCCAAAAACATCCAGAAAATTACTCTAATCTCTTAGTTCGAATTACGGGCTATAACGCATATTTTAACGCCATAGGAAAAGAATTGCAGGACGAAATAATCGCTCGAGAATCGCATTCGATCTAAATCGAACTTCATTCTCTTTAGCACTAGAAAAAATCTAAAGTTAGGTGAAACCTAGTTTTATATTTCATTTTACTACGCAACCTTCTCGATTCACCTTAGAAGATTTGGTTAACTAGTAGTTAGAGTATTATCATGAAGAAATAACGAAGAAATTGCGGTGGGAGAAATTAAGTTAAGGTATAAAGAGAACAAGAAATAAAATTAAAAAAAATTATTAATTTTTTAAATTTTTCAGTGTTTTATTCTAGAATCTAAGAGAAAGATTACAGCTAAGACTGCTATCATGGTTCCTATTGTACCTAAGCTGAGAAGTAACCCTTGTCCTAATTGATAAGGCTCTGAAGGCAAACCCAAATTTTCTTTTGCGAGTTTATTGACAATAACATCTCTGAAT
>JAGXOB010000090.1 GCA_019894735.1 Promethearchaeota archaeon
TTTCCTATATTTTTCGTTGAATAATAAAGATCAAAAGAAAACAAATGAACGTTCATTCAGTGAATAAGGATTCGGTAAAAATCAAGAAATTTTAACCATTGCAAGTGTAGGAAAACATTTATATACTAACTTATCTTTCTTTATTAAAAAAAAATACTATTTAATTAACAAAGTATTTGAGTAAATTTTACAAACAGAAAATAAGTGTGAATGAAAATGAGTGACACTACACCAGAATACTTGGATTTTTTTGGTGAAATTAAATTCGCCGAAGAAAAGAGTTTAAGTGCGCGCGGTTTTTTAAGTTCTCTTAATGAACATTTTTCGAAAGAGGAAAAACTGCCAACTGGAAGTTATAAATTTGCTGAACTTAATAATCCCCTAATGAAGGATTTCGAAGATGCCTTTAATAGGTATTTTAAATAATTCTATAAGAACCTTTTTTAAAAATCTCTTTATATTTTAATTTTTCTTTACAAATCTAATTTCCAATATATTTTAATTTCTATCATAAGATTGTCTGTGTTGAAAATCCGTCCCATTGGGTAATGCTTGACCAACCAGAACTAGTTATTTCCTCCTTTAAAGAATGTCTCTAGTTTTTTATCCCTTTTTTCAATTACCTTTGTCTTAAATTTAATTCGAAAAGATTTCACCTATACATCTATGCATCTTATCTTGACTTTTCGATTTAATATTACAAAAAGCATAGATTTATATGTTTACATTTTGTTGAAAAATCATAAGAAAACATTTAACTAAAATCCGAAATTATTTTAATCGTTAAAATAAAATTTAGAAACCATGACTGGAAAAGAAGCTTGGGTTTTAATGCTTGATTGGTCAAGTATTGTTTCATTTCTACAATTAGATACTTTTGACGAAATCCCAGAAACTAAACGAGAAAGGGTTATTAAGAAAATTTCTAAACTATACGGACAAGAAACACTTCTAACTTTCAAACCGAGTGAATTAGACGAATTAGTAGCAAATGAATTAAGAGAACTCATGAAAAAAGAAATAGCAACGCATGCTAGGGAAAGAGAGAAGTTGGAGAGACAAATGAAAGCTAAAATGGCTCCTTTCAAGAATCAAGGAGTAATGAGGATTGATATGAACGAAATTAAAGACATGGATCCCGATGAACTCATGAAATTTTTCTCTAATAAGATAATGGGTAAGAAAAACGATGACGATCCAGACGATGATAACGATAAATATAGCGAAGACAAGAATTCATACTACATTTAAAAGAATTAAATAAAAATAGAAAAAAATCTTAATTAACTTTATACTTTAAGTGTTTTAATTCGACTCCTTTTACCTTTTTGTAGAACAAAGCGAATAAAATGTAGATTGTAGAGGACCATATAATCCAAGAAAGTGCTTGGTATGTGTCAATGTTTAAAAAATAGTTAATAAAATCCTCTAAAACATAAAAACCTAAGTCTGTTAACTCTCCTGGTATATCTACAATATCGGGATAAAATTGAATTGCGATAGCTTCGTGTGTGTTGTTAGTTAAGTTTTTAAAAATATTTGCGATTGTTTTATTATTAGGATCATCTAATTTTAGCTTAATAAATGTGTTTAAGTCTTCATTTGTGTGGATATCAGACCCTGCTATGCATATTAGATTATTGTCCAAGCAAAATTGACGAATTTCGTTGTATTTGTGATAGCTTCCTCCATTAATGATTTCAAATCCATCAACACCCCAATCTCTTAATTGTTCAAGAGTGTACGGGGTACCAAATCCTCCCTCAGGGTTAGGCTCGTAATGATAATGGTTTACTGTTATAAAACCACCATTAGTTTTTACATAATTTATTAGCTCTGAAGCATTCATCACTTTAGGACCTCCAGGGGTATAAGATTCGGGAGGAACTATTTCTTCCTCTAAACCAAAGTAATTCATATGAATCTCAGGGTTAGTTTCGTGATTTGTCCATTCTTCTGCAATCCAAACTGTAAAATCCAATCCGTTTTTTTCAACAAATTCCCGAGCTGATCGAGCGCCTCTTAAGTTATCGTGATCGGAAAAAGCTGCTCCAGATATACCGTGTTCTATATACCAAAGAACTCTCTCTTCGGGAGTAAGCCATCCATCAGAAAATGTCGTGTGAACGTGAAAATCAAATAAAAATTCGTCATCCTCGAGAGGTGTTGTAGGAACGATTCTGTGAGGGGGGAATTGAATGCTCAATAGTACTATATTAGTACCAAGCAATAAAAATATAATTCCCGCAAAAAATACAGATTCTTTTTTCAAATTATAGGTAATTCTTGTTTTTTTTGAACTAGCTCTTCGAATATTACGCTCAATTTTCCCCGCAAGGTTAAGCTTAAGCCGTGGATGGAAAAACTTTAGGAGAGTGTATCCAACCTTTATCCCTATTAGGATAAAGCAAAGGTGTATTCCAATTTGAACGGGAACCATGAAATACCTATTGACAAAAATGAACCCTTGAATTAAATACCCTATTAGAATTATTACCAAAATTACAACGAGCGTTATAGAAAAGATTTTAAATACAAAATAAATGATATCTGTTAATACGTGTCTTATCTGGTTGTATTTTTCTGAATGCAATCTCCCATTTTTTCTAAGTAACACATAAATAACTCGAAAAATAGGATATACTATTAAAAGCAGCAAGAGCCAAGTAAACTCATATTCAAAAATAAAGGCTATAATTGCAAAAGGTTCAATAATATATCTAAACCATGGTAAAACGCTAGAATATTCGGAAGAAACATCGGTTTGCCCTAGAGCATCGTAAAACACTATCCTTCTCGGCCCTATTACTGCCAATAAAATCAGAACAATAATCCAAATAGAAAAGAGTAGTGTCAGTATCGAAAATACTTTATTTTTTAACAAAAAAGATTTTAGACGCATAAATATATCTTTGTTTTCATCCTTTAAAATAGTTCAATTATCACGAGTTACATTCAATATTTAAACAAATGTATCTATCGTGGTTAGATCGTTAGAAAACTTTGGATATATTCTAACATCAACTACAGGTAAGTTTTCACATATGATTTGAGTTAATTCTTTTTTATCTATCTTACATTTATGAAAAGGCGTCTTACCTTTTAATACAAGGAAGAGAACAGGAGTTTGGATATCAAGAGGAGCTAAATTTAAATCTTTGCCTAAATCAAAAGATCTTTTTAACTTACGAATAATGCTTTCATACATTTTTTCTTTTGTTCTAAATTCTGTTTTGAAATAGATTGTTTCCCATCGAGAGGTTCTATTGGGTAGCTGGATTTTTTTAACTTCTTTAAAGTATATGTCTTCTTTATGTATTGAAACTAAAAAAACTCCCCGCTTGAACGAAAAATCTGGAGCACACACCGCTTCAGAAGATCCTGGGTTATAAACCCAATCATCTAGAATAAATTGTAAATGATAATGGCCGAGGGCAAGATAGTTTACTCTCTCCTTTAAGTGCTTAATTCTCTTGTAGTTTACGCCCGGAACATGTTCCATTTGCCCCTGGATGCCAAAATGTTGGAGGAGAATGTGAAAATTCCCATCGTTTTTTATGATTCCTTTCTTTAGTGAAAATAAGTAATCCTCTGGTTTCTCTTTTATATAACTAGTTCCGTATATAACTACATTCTTAACTTGTATTTTTCCTCCTTTTCGAATTCGAAAATCGTATGGTTTAAATATTTCTTCTGGAGACGCGTTGATGTCAGCATCAAGAAGAATTATAAGTCCTAAACTTGCTAATAATTTAAGCCATGACTGACCGCGCTTATCAAATCTTACTCCTCTCGAGAACTTGCGAATATCGTGATTTCCTTCTATCGCTATAATTAGAATCTTTTCATCTGTTTTAATCTTGAAATCTCTTAAAACATTCACAATTTTAGTTAATTTTCCTGGTAACATTTCTAACGATGTAAATACATCACCTCCTAATAAAATAAAATCAACTTGGTGGGTGATAGCCTTCGATAATATTTCTTCAAATGCAAATATAAAATCGTTTGCTCGATTCTCGTTACGATATTGATGGCTGCCTAAGTGGATATCGCTTGCATGTATAAATTTTGTAATTCTATTGTCGCTTTCTTGGGTTTTCTCGTAATTTCTTAATTGGTGATTGGAGATATTAGCGCTAGTCATAGGCTTTATAAGTATGATACCTATTTGTTATAATATGAATTAAGTGTCAGTAAAGATTTATAAATTGAAAAAGTCTAAAGAAATAGTGAATAACGCAAAAAAATAAATTTATTAACTTAATATGAATTATTCGATTTACAATTGTATGAAATATTATTAGACCTTTAACCAATCCCACCAAAATATTCTTTGTTACGTGATATAAAATGGCAGATGATAACTTTAAATACGATTTAGGTACAATTCATGGAAGATTTCAAATCCTTCACAATGATCATGTAAAATTTTTACTTGCTGGTAAAAAATTGTGTAAGCACCTAATTGTAGGAATTACAAATCCAGATCCATCTCTGACGAAGGATCATAACTCAAATCCCCACCGCAGTCAACCAATCGCTAACCCTTTAACATATTACGAACGTTATGAAATGATAAGGGATGTTTTATTAGAGAAAGGATTGAAATTCTCAGAGTTTTCAATTGTTCCCTTTCCTATCAATGTGCCTGAATTATTAAAATACTATGTCCCAATGGATGTAGTCTTTTTCCTTTCAATTTATGACGATTGGGGGAGACAGAAGAAAAAATATTTAGAGTCGCTAGGATTGAAAGTCCATGTTCTATGGGAGGTTCCATTAGAGAATAAAGGACTCAGTGGAAGTGATATACGTGAATCTATGCTAAATGGTGAACCGTGGGAACACTTTGTCCCTTCATCAACAGCAAAACTCGTTAAAGAATTGGGTATTATAAAAAGGTTAAACGATTTAAGTTCCTGAATTGCAATAAGTTGAGATTTCTTTAAGTATTCAAACAATGGGTAAACAATGATGCATCTTCGTACCTAGAATTTACAAAAAATAGTAAAAATAAAATAAAATTTGGTTAGTTATTTCTTCCGTTTGGCTTGAGGATCAATCTTTTTGATTATAATTGATTCTGCGTGAATTTTACAATTCTTTAAGATAATTTTGAATCCACCCGAGCCACCTACTCCAGGAACATTAAATGCTTGTGTTCCTCTTGGAACCATCGTGCCTTCAGCTTCCCATTCACCTTCTTCTTCCTCTTCTTCACCTAAAAATTCTGCCCATGTCTTCACGATAGGATGATCCACATCTTCTAATCACTTCTTCAAGGCGTTAATGTCAGTGACGTCTTCTTCAGTCGCTATTTTAGGTAAAAGGTCTTTCGGAAGGAATTCTTGAAATATGCAAAGTTTGGATTAAATAAAAATAAAACTTCCTATTTCAGACCGACTATATATTTAAATCTTAGTTAAATAAATATTTATCAGAAGATAGATAAAAATATTGATTATATGAAAGTCTGCGATTACTGTTCGAGCATTTACGAACCTACTGGGAAAAACCAAAAATACTGCACGAAACAGTGTTACTTGGAAGCAACTATTTTTTACATATGAGTAAAATTCACAAGGGGTGATTGGTTAAATTTATGATAATGTCGGCACTCCGACCACGAAAGTTAATAAAAAAAAAAAAAACTTAAATACTAAATGAAAAAAAACTTATTCATCTAAAAGTCCATGTTTTTTGAGCCCTTCACTCATATCAGCTTGAAATATACTTGGGGTTCCTTCTATAAAACCATTTATTTTTACACTTACATTAATTAATTTCATCAAAAATAGATTATAGGAAACAACATTATAGAAATTAGCGAAATTAACAACATTACTAAAACTACTACAACAGGTATACTATTAATGACAATTCCAAACACCGCAAACACACTTCCAACCTTCTCAAGAGTATTTACTGGTTCAAATTTTCTAGCTTTACTACAATTTGTTCTAGAAAGTATCCCAAATATTAAGCCCGTAATGTTAAGAATTACAGCTATAATTAACCCTAGCGCTCCAAAAGAATAATAAGGATAATAATAAGGATATGGATTTAACATTCTCATAATAATGGTACGCCCAAAAACAAAACCGACACCTGCTAAAGCAAGTGATACAATAGCGAAGGCAAAACATTTTTTTGAATGAGGTCTTGGCCCTCCTAATTTAATTGTTTTTGACTCGTAAACGGGAACTGATTTAACTGGTGATGACACTTGATTTTCTTCAGCTCTTAATTGAGGAGAAACAGGAGTGTATGAAAGTTCACTTCCACAGTTTGCACAAAACTTTTGATTTTTGGATTCCGACTTTTCGCCACAATTTTTACAAAACAAGATCTCTCACTCCAATTTAGTTCAATAATAATTAAATATACGATACTATTTAATTTTATTATAAATTTGTCAAATTTAAAATATTTGATCTAAATTTCTATATGTCATAATAGTTTATCGTCTAAACCCAAGAATTTTATTGTGAATTATTCTAGAGAAGAAAAGTCTGGTTATAGTTGAATCGGATTTTTCGTTTTTTTTCGCCAACATCTTTTTTTTTTCACCTTTTTCTCTAAAATTGTTTAATTTTATAATCTAAAAGAGAGTGAAATCGATGCTAAATTTACAAAAAAATAGTAAAAATAAAATAATTTATTTCTTCCGCTTGGCTTGAGGATCAATCTTTTTGATTATGATTGATTCTGCGTGAATTTTACAATTCTTTAAAATTATTTTGAATCCGCCCGAGCCACCTACTCCCGGAACAGTAAACGCTTGTGTTCCCATTGGAACCATCGTGCCTTCAGCTTCCCATTCACCTTCTTCTTCCTCTTCTTCACCTAATACTTCTGCCCATGTCTTCACTATAGGATGATCCACATCTTCTAACCACTTCTTTAAGTTATTAATGTCGGGAACATCTTCTTCAGTCGCTATTTTAGGTAAAAGATCTTTCGGAAGGAATTCACCAACTCTATCCTTTACTCCTTTGTTCATCCAAACAATGGTCTCAATTCCGCCGTCGTACTGCTGATATTTTGGAGATACGATGTATTGTATGCTGATTCCATTAAATCCGGGCATTTGTTTTCCTCCGCCAGTCTGATTGGCCATTGCACTGAATGGTAGCCCGTTAATTGCTACATCACCATAGTTTCGATCCACAATTCCGTGTCCATTAACTTCAGGAATATAAAAGTCAATAGCCTCGAAACACCCACATGATGTATGAGGGTATTCCATTCCTGAAAATAGATATATTCTTTCAATTTCACCTAATGAACGCTTTTTTATCATATCATTTATTCCGGAATATTCTCCAGCTTCTAGGTTGATGCACGTGCCGGGGGGTATTTCAAACAGGGGACCCTTCGGATCCACCTTAGCAGCGGCTCTAGCGTCAAACCAATTAATTGAGCCACATAGACTTGTTCGATCAGGGGTGATGCAACAAGCGTGAGTAGGAGCGAATGATTGACATAGTACGCAACCATAAAACATGTCTACATCTTCATCGTGAATTGTTCGAGCTCTTTCGTCTCTTTTCTCGTAAACGCCCATCGCAAATTCGTATGGTTTCTCAATTTCTTTTGGATCAGTATAGATTGTCACTTGAGCCTTCTCAATTATAGGTAGTTCGGCTTTATAAAGTCTAATTAGAATTGTGCCTAACATTTGGAAAGAATTGAAACCTTTTTCGAAAGCAGCAGTAGAAATGCGCATCCAATTAGTATATCGTTGGTTGAGGTGCATAATCCCATTAACAAAATTGCAGAATTCGTGAATTCGGCGTTCAAAGACTGCTTCTAAATCTTCTTCTAATTCCGGTCCGGAAACTTCTACCAAAATTCCGATTGGATGGGTTGAACCCTGTTCCATATCTTTTAAATCGGGGCCATGAATCGTTACTTGACCATCTTTAATCTCTTTTGGAGATTTTACTCTGCAAAGTTCAAAGTGTTTCTCTATCTTAGGACCGCCTAACTCTACATACATTTGCTTAGCCCTGATGCGTTCCCCTTCGTAAACGGGACCAACATCTACAGGCATGTCTGAAAAACTCATTTATTTTTTCTCCTCTTAGTTGTTATTAGTTATTTAATTTTATAAATTTTCAATTAATTTTTCTAAAAAATCTTTCCAATCGTCGTCGCTCAAATTTGGAAGACTAAATCTGGCATTTGGATGAGAATATTTATCCAACTCAACAAGTCGTAGGTGATTTTGGAAATTCTTTAACCGACTTAGAGCTTGACTCACGTAATATACGAGATGTCCACCAAAAAGGGCCATATTATATTGTCCTTCGCCATCTAAACCTTTCCAATCTTTATCACCTAATCTACCGGTTATGTTGATAAGTGACATATCCCATAATTTATCGTTAGGGATTTTATCTTTAAGATACTTGTAAGAATGACCTGTAGATACGATGTGACAATTCAATTTCTTTGCTACTTCGATGAAATAGTCGACTACTTTTTTTCCACCAAGCTCCCAAGTTAATGATTCTGAACCTATAACAAAGATTTTCTTTTTATCGTCCTTTAAGATGTTTGCCATGATCTTAGGATCGTAAACGCTCGTCCCTTGCTC
>JAGXOB010000091.1:0-6407 GCA_019894735.1 Promethearchaeota archaeon
ATGTGAAACTCCGTAATTCTTTTAGCTCAACTGGGTCCCCTTTGCTCACTGTATGGTCTTTTGTTTCAATTCCTACAATTACTAATCCTTTCGTTCCAAAAGTACCAATAATTTTAGTAAAGGGGGGCTCTAATTGACGACCTATTAGTTTCTTAGCTCCTTCAAAGCTTTGGGCTAAATTACTACAAATTATTCCTTGAGCGTGTTCTAAACTTTGAACATATCCCTTCTTTAATTTATACTTATACAGCTTTGGAGGTTCTTTAGATATATTGATCAACTCAGCTGCACCAAGTATTCTTAGAGTCGTTGGCGGAAGATCCAATCGACTTATAAGCATCGTGGTTCTTTCCTTATTAATAAAGACTTTTTCATTTAACCATAAATAAGCATTGTATGTGTTTAAATCGCCCGAGCTTTCTAATTGAATCTTTTTTCCATTCTTTTGAATATACGGAAATAAATATCCAGTAGCTGTAAACATCCCTATTGTAACATGCACTTGAGTTCCAAAATGCGTTTTAGGTTTGAATAGTTTATTTTGCTTTACTTGGATATCGATTAGATCACATAAATCGAATGCATTCTTATCAGAAGTAGCATAACAACCACGGTACACCTTTTTAATATCTATCCCTTTAATATTTACTCCAACTCTATCCCCTGCTTTAGCTTCACTAACATTTTGATGGAAAATCTGAATACTTTTGACTTTACCTGAAGTATTAACGGGGATCACATCGAGTTCCTGATTTAGATTTAATTTTCCTTTAAGTATTGTGCCCGTAATTACTGCTCCTCTTCCCTTTATTGAAAAATGGTGATCAATTGGGATAACAACACTTCCTTCGGAATTTCTTTGAATATCCAATGTTTTAACTTTCTCTAAAATTCCTTCCTTCAAATCTTCAAAACCAGTTTGGTCTTTTGCGGAAACCGAAAAAATGGATATTTTTGAGCCATAAGAGGTCGATCCAAAAAAATCCCTAATTTTTTTAACTTCTGCATCTAAATTTCCTTTAAATAAATCAATTTTATTGAGAATTACTATGATATCGTTTATGTTGAGCGACTCTATCATTATTATATGTTCTCCAGTTTGTATTTGAGGCCCTTTAGTAATATCAATTACGATTAGAGCACAATCAATAATTTCCACTGAAGAGGCACTAATTTTGATCAAATCGGCGTGACCGGGGCCATCTACTAATGTGATCAAATATTCGTCTAGAACAAAACTTGTAAAACCTAAATCTATAGTAATTCCCCTTTCCTTGCTCTGAGGATGAGCGTCATTTCCCGCAGTTGAAATAAACTCGCTTAAAACAGCGGCTACTGCCGTTTTACCCGAATCTATATGACCAAAAAGACCTAGATGGACGGGTGTTTTCTTCTCAATCTCTACCATTGAAATATTAAGGGAAAATGAATTAAATCTATAATGTGATTTAATAATTATTTAAAATTAATATTTTTTAATATAAAAAATACTATAATTAATAATTTATAATAAATTAGAGAAATAACTGTAATTATTGGACTCCAATAAAATTTAATTACAAATACAATATCATTTTATTATATCTTATTTTAAAAATATTTAAGAAGTGAACAGATGAATGGCTAAATATTGTGTTTATTGCGGAAATCCTCTAAAAGCGGAGGACAAATTCTGTATAATATGTGGGAAACCCGTTTTAGCAGGCATTAAAAAGCCAGAAAAAACAGGAGTTGAAAAAGCCAAAGAAATTATTAAGGATAAGAGAACACCCAAAGAGAGAATCGTGCAAGAAAGCATAATAGAGGAAAATTTCGAAGATGTAGCTGAAATACCGGATAAAAAAGATAAAAAGAAGAAGGATAAAAAAGGCACACCGGATGTTGTAGAAAAACCTCTCCCTTTTGAAGTTAAAGAACAAATGATATTGAATATTGAATATAACGATATTAAATTAAATAAACAAATCTTAGTAGATAAATTAAAAGCCATTCAAACTGCGATAAAAGATCCAAGATACGATGTTGATGAGGATTATAATAGATCTATTAATATAAAAGTTACCGCAATTAAAACATTGATAGCAGAACTCAAGCAAAAAGAAACCGATCTAGAAGACAAAATGGAAAAACCGTTTATAGTCCAAAGAATTCAGGAAGACATCGACACGAAGATATTTCAATTAAAGAATTTATCTCAGCAACATAAACTACATAAAGTCGATAAAGACTCTTTTGAAAGCTTGCGAGAAAAATATAAAAACGAAAAACAAATCCTTGAAACGGAGAGAGAAGATCTGACTACTGGAATGAAATTATGGATTAAAGAACTCAAAATGGAAAAAGCAGAGCTTCAAACGAAAAAAAACCTATATAAAGGAAGGTTTTCAGCAAAAGAACTCTCAGAAGAAGACTACGAAGCGAAAAATAAAGATTTCGAGATAAAACTTAAAAAAATCGATCTTAAAATCAAGACTTTAGAAGATCTTACTAAATGAGTAACCTAAATTTTTAATTTATATCAAATATTATATTATTTGATAAACATGAGGAAAAAACTAGTTGGTTTTATCGTGTTGGTTGTGGCACTCTCCCTTCTGGCTATTGGTTTAATGAATGGCGAATTTTTGGAAATTAACGCCCTTTACGATCAGATGAATTTTCTCCCTTAAATTATAGTTGCCTTAATCCCACCGTTTTCCTTTAGCTGCAGTACTAGAATTTTCTAAAAAGCCTTTCTTCTGATATAACTTCTCTTGGGATTTTCTATACTTATTGGCTTCTTTATAATGTACCTTACAAAGATATATTTTATGTTGCTTATTTTCATAATATTTTAAATCCGCTTTCTCAACATAAGACTTCCAGCTATTTTCTGAGAGGGATCTAACGGCCGTATCTCCACAACCTTTTATAGAGCATCTTTTTTCCTTATTTACTGTAGCGCTGAGATCACCTTTCTCTCTGAGTTCTTTAGGGAGCTTCACTTATAACCACTTACTAAAAATTTTATTAGGATTGAATATTATAATCATAAAATATTTACCATCTTAAATTTTTTCCTAAAATATATGGATTCTTTAATCTTCGATGAAAGTTTTATTAAGAGCAGACTTTTTAATTGTGAATCCCCTTCGAGAATCTCTCTTAAAGACAATTTCTTTACAAGTTCTGCTGTACTATTTTCTATTATTCCGTATAAAGATAAACCATTCGAATTAATTTTAATTCATCGCTCGAATTTAGGAACGAGACATAGAGGGGAAATGTCTTTCCCAGGTGGAAAGTTTGAAGACGATAAAGACAAATCTTTAAAGGATACTGCTCTTAGAGAAACTGAAGAGGAAATTGGAGTTTCAAGGGATTTTATCAAGATTATTGGGTGTCTTGACGATTTTCCTACTATGACCAAGTATATCATTACGCCTTATGTGGCAATTGTTGATAAAAATCAAAAATTGATCAGACAAAAGACAGAAGTTCAAAAAATAATAAAAATTCCTATTGATTTTTTCACTTCTAAAACTCATTTTCGAGAACAAGCTATTGATGTTGATGGGCATAAATTTCCAGTTTTTTACTTCAATTACTTAGACCAAGAAAATGGTCAATCCTATTTAGTATGGGGTGCAACCGCATATATGATTGTTACATTTATAGAAATGTTATACGGATTTACTCTTTCGAACTTAGGTTTAAAACGATTTAAGCTCGAAAAAATAAAGGATTTGAAAGAATATATCAAATATAGGAACAACATTACTAAAAAGTTTTAATTTTTTAATCATACACATAAAAATTTGAGAATAATGGAATTCGTTTTCAACGAGCAGTTAATACGAGATAAATTAAAAGATTTTGATTCTCCTGAACGGCTCTCTATGTCACACGAATATTTCACGAATTCTGCTGTAGTTTTTCTAATAATTCCAAATGAAGATAAACCTTATGATTTGGTTCTGATTCGAAGAACCAAAAACAAAACTGATAAACATTCGGGTGAGATGTCATTCCCCGGGGGTAAATTTGATCCAAAGTTAGATAAATCTTATTTTGATACTGCATTTAGAGAACTCGAAGAAGAACTTGGCATTCCCTACGATTATGTTACTTTTTTAGGGTGTATTGACGATCACCTTACTCCTAAAGGTTTCATTATTTCTTCATTTGTAGCCTTTATTACCCCAGATGTAAAAATGGCAAAACAGAAGAGCGAAGTGAACGAAATCGTAAAAATACCCATAACTTTTTTTGCGAATAAAGAGAATTTTAAGGAAAGGACTTATAAACTTAAAGAAGACTTAATTGGTGTAGGTAAATTTAATTACAAATCTCCAGATAATAAAAAATATGTCGTTTTTGGAGCAACTTCTCATATAATAGTTAAGTACATTGATACTGTCTATAATCTTGGATTAATGACACCAGGTTGTCGTCGAATTAATTGCGAAGATATTAAAGACAAAATTATCAAATAAGATTAATATTAAATATGTAAATAGTTAAAAAATAATAGTAAAATTCAATTAAAATAAAGTATAAAATACATCAAAGAAATAAGTTTTATGGCCCCCGGCGGTCGGGGTGGTCCCAGACGCTGGGCTTCAAAAATTTTATATCTGCTAAAAGTGAAGATACCCAGTTATCCTGCGGAGGGATAGGGGTTCGATATGGATGAAGAATTGCTTTTTCCAAGAATATCCCCCTGGGGGCCGCCAAATTAAAATTTTAATGTAAGGTCTGTGAGCCTATTGGTTGATTTTAGTAAGTTTATTGAGTACTTTAAAAGTACGCCGATTCCAGAAAATATGCTAAATAGAGGGCAATTAGTCTTAAATAATTTCTTAAAACCTATCCAAAACTTGTTTGAACAGAAAAATGTTCCTCAAAATGCTTGGAGCGATGATCAAATCGAGTTTTTGTTAAAAACTCTTTCTAATATGGATACTGATAAGGACGATAAAGCGTCTCGAGTAGGAGAGCGTGAAGCAAGAATAGCATCACGTCTGCACTTAGAAACTTCCGCTGGATTTTGTCATGGGATAGGAAGGAGTGGTTTTTTAACGGCGCCACAACCCAAAGCTCCTGGAGGGTCGATAATGTATGAGCTCAGTAATTATTTGGCTTTAAACTTTCTTAAAAAATTTGGCTTACCAAATGCTAAAAAAGCAATTGTTGTCCCTTTATGCACAGGTATGTCCTTAGCGTTATGTTTAGGTGCTCTTAAACCTGATTGGAATAACCCAAATTTAATTAATAAAAGAACTGTTATCGTTCCGCAAATTGATCACAATGCTCTAATCAAAGCATTTGATTTGATTGGCGTTAAAAGGAAAGTCGTAAAAGGTAAGATATTTGGTGACGCTGTTCGAATCCCAATTAAAGATATAGAACAAAGCTTAGACGATTATTGTTTTGCCATTATCTCTTTAACAAGTTTTTTCCCTCCTCGAGAGCACGACGATATTAAAGAAATAAGCAAATTTGCTAAAAAACATGATTTGGTTCATATTGTTATTAACGCTTATGGTTTACAGAGTCCTGAATGGATGAAACTAATCCGAATTGGTATTGACGCCGGTAGAATAGACGCAATCATTCAATCAACAGATAAAAATGTTCTCACTCCTGTCGGTGGAGCTATTATCGCTTCACCAATGGAAGATATTATTACTAAAATCAGTCAAGGCTACGCTGGTCGTGCATCTGCAACACCAGTTGTAAATTTTCTTATATCAATGCTTTCATTAGGAATTGAAGGATATCAACAACTATTAGAAGAACAACAAAAAAATCGAAAACTTCTGGAAGATAAACTGCAAGAAGTTGCTGAAAAAACTAATGAGAAAATTTTTGAAGTATTTAACCCTGTAGCTGTAGCGATGTCATTGAATAATCTAAAAAAAGAACAACTATTTGCTTTAGGGGGTGCACTGTATAATTTGAGAGTTACCGGTCCACGGGTATATAACCCAGAGGAAAGTACATTTGGAACATGTTGTGCTAATTACTCTACGCCTTATATCGTTTTAAACGCTGCAATAGGGGTTAAATCTCAAGATATCATTTCTGCCGTTGAGAGATTCGAGAAGGCTTACTCTCAAGTAGTTTCTAAATGATTTTCTTATCTAATCCTAAAGATTTATTTTAGAATAAATAATAATAAATAAAAATCAATAGCACTATAATATAATAAATAAATATCAAGGGTTTTAATATATGGAGAATCTTCTTTTAAAACAATTTAATGAATTAATATCTACACAATGGCCTTTTACGCAAATTGACGAAAGTAATGATGATTTAACTCCGCGAGAACTTTTCGAATTAGCGTATCATACATGTAATTCAGTAGCTAATAGAACTATTTTAATTAAACTGTCTCCTACAGAAAATAAGAGCGGATCAGG
>JAGXOB010000091.1:6503-8534 GCA_019894735.1 Promethearchaeota archaeon
AGCGTATCATACATGTAATTCAGTAGCTAATAGAACTATTTTAATTAAACTGTCTCCTACAGAAAATAAGAGCGGATCCCAGGCAGTACTATACTTAAATACCAAGAAATTTATAAATATTGAGGTTCTTGAGAACTCCTTAAGAATTACTAAGTACTTCCCTGAAGGCAGCACCGGAGATAAATTAAATACCGAAATTCATCCTAAATTGAAGAGTAGAATAGCAAATTTTGTTTCGAAAGAAAATACAATTAAATCGGCCATCCTAAAGATAATTTTAGTAGAACGGAAATTAGACGAGTGTACTAATTTCGTGGTACTAAAGGATATTAATCGTAAAGTTTATTTTGCTATTGGAGACGCCCGAGAGAGCGCTGCTGTTGTACCAATTTTCATGGAAGCTGAAGGCGCTAGTTTGGTTCAATTAGCTTTAAATAAATGGATGAGCACAGTCCAAACATTTGATCAAGAAAAACCTTTTCCTGAGAGTTCTATAGCGGGTTTACTTAAGAACCTTATGCAAATCAAAAAATGGGTTCTAAATTTGATAAGCACTAATTTAGACAAGTAATTTATACTACGGCTCTAATAAGTTTAGTATATCTTATGATTACTTAAATATTTTTCTTAGTCAATTCTAATTAAAGTAGAATTTTATAGAATTTAAAAAATATATAATTCTATTGAAATTAAAGTATCTAAAATGAAATTAAAAAATTAATTAAATTGGTTTTTATAGATTCTGAAGGTAAATTTAACGATAACACTTACCTCATCGATGCTTTTTTATTTAGATTACCACATCGAATGTCGATATATGTAATCGAAAATAAAGAATCGAGAATGTTAATTGACACGGGAAGTTCTATAGCAACGGGTATAATCATAAGAAAGTTGAAAGAGTTAAACCTTCTGCCCATTCATAAATTATTTTTAAGCCACTCTCATTGGGATCATACACAAGGATACCAACGGTTAAAAAAAAGGATTGGTGAGTTTGAAACTTATGCATCAGTAAACGCCATTGAAAATTTAAAAAATCCCGAAAAAATGAATAAAGTATATGATTATGAAGTAGACCCTATTGAGAATGTAATTCCATTAAAAGAAGGAGATATTATCGATTTGAACGGTCTAGAATTGGAAGTTTTTGATTTTTTAGGACACACACAAGATTCCATTGCATTATTTGATAAGAAAAATGAAAATATATTCGTTGGTGACTCAATAATTAATATGCAGGAACGTGAGACCTTTCTTCCTCCATTCATGCCTCCGGACTTTAACGAAACTGAACTTCTTAAAACTTTCCAAAAACTAAGAAATCTCAAAAATGATTTGAAATCAATATCGTTAGATCATTTTGGTGTATGGAAAGATGATGATTTCGATTTGGTAATAGATAAAATGGAAGATATACATGTTAAGACTAAAAAAGCAATAATTGGATGGTACAGCGAAAATCCTGACGTTGGATATGTTGCTCGCAAATATCACGAATTTTTTATTCCAAATTCAACGCTACATACAAAAGAAGGTATGATAAATCTAGAACTTCCGATTTTTTGGGTTTTAGAAGGTTTAAAGATGAGTGGTAGCCTTAAATAATGCAGTTAAAGAAAACAGGAAAAATGGGCCATCGGGGATTCGAACCCCGGCTCTCAGGCGTCTACTGTCACAATCAATTTTTTCTTTCTTTGTCTGATTGTGAGTCAATTATAAGACCTGCGCTTGTTGGCCAAGCTTGCTCTAAATACCGTTAACCAGGCTGAGCTAATGGCCCAAAACTATGATCTAGCAAACATCCTCTCCCCAATACATGATTCGGGAAAAACTGATATTTATGCATGAGAATCCTTTTGCTATTATTATTAAGTCAAAAAGCACAAAAACATAAAAATTTTTTTATTGGTGTAATCTGTTACATTTATAATTAAAATCATAAAATGGAAAATTCATATTTTTCGTAAAAATTATATAGGTGTATGACTTGGCAGAAATGTTAACAGATCTTCTGAATTCAATTTATGG
>JAGXOB010000092.1:0-8190 GCA_019894735.1 Promethearchaeota archaeon
GAGTACACCTTGCTGTCGGATATTTTAGAATCACAGGTAATCCGTTATGTGTTTTCACATCGATAGGGCCGGGAGCAATTAATACTGCAATCGGTATTGCTGATGCTTATGTAGATTCTTTTCCTTGTCTTGTAATCACTGGAGATACCCATGTTCATATGAGAGGAAAGGGAGTGCTTCAAGAAATAGAAAGACAAAAAGATTCAAATATGCCAAAAATCCTAGAACCTATCGTAAAACGCAGTTTTGAGGTTGATACCGTAGGACAACTATCAACAGTAATGCAAAGAGCATTTAATATCATGTTGACAGGACGAAAAGGACCTGTGCACATTGATCTTCCTATGGATGTGCAAGCAAATGCTATTGAAATAGAGATTCCAGAACCGTTTGAAAGAAGATCTCATGGACGAGTTATGGGTGATCCAGAGATGATTAAGAAAGCTGTTAATTTACTAAAAAACGCCATACGACCAGTTCTATTCATTGGTGGAGGCGCAATCAGTTCAAATGCTTTTAACGAAGTAAAAACTTTAGCTGAAAAAATCGGAGCTGCTGTAGTTGTAACTATGATGGGAAAAGATATTATAGATAACTCACATCCTTTATATTGTTGGTCAGCTGGTTCAAAAGGTACTACTATTGGATTAAACATGACATCGAATGCGGATGTGATCCTTGCTTTAGGTTGTAGGTTTGCCGACGAAACAGCTAGCTCTTACAAAAATGGTGTAAGTTTTACAATTCCGCCAACAAAATTAATACACATTGACATAGATCCTCACGAAATTGGTAAAAATTATCCGGTATCAGTAGGAATTGTAGGAGATGTTAAAGCTTGTTTAGGGCAAATTTTAGATGAACTTCGCGATTATTCAATCGACTACAAGACAACCAACTATTTTAAAGAAATCCAAGAAGAGAAAAAGAAATGGTTTGATTTTCTTGATGATTATCGAGACGATTTAAAAGTGCCAGTAATGATTTCTACTGTATTAAAAGAAATTCGTAAATTTTTCGACCGAGATGCTGTAATCGTAACTAGTTCTGGAAATGTTCAAGCTCAAATGCTGCAAGAACTAGAATTCTATGAACCAAAAACCTGTCTTACTGCGGGAGGATTCTCAACGATGGGATATAGTGTTCCAGCGGCAATAGGTGCAAAATTAGGTTCTATTGATATCGGAAAACAAAATAGGCAAGTTGTGGCTCTTGTCGGAGATGGTGACTTCATGATGACTATATCTGAAATGTCAATAGCAGTGCAACTTGGATTAGATAATATCTTTTTTATTGTTTTAAACAATCATGGGTGGATTGCAATAAAAGATTTGCAACAAGCAGCTTTTGGGGAGGATCGCGGCTACGGAACATCTTTCGAAGATAAGAAGGGGAAATCTTACTCTCCAGATTTTGCTAAAATTGGCGAAGCGTTTGGTTGTTATGCTGAAAAAATCTCAAAAAAAGAAGAGATTATTCCTGCGTTAGAAAGGGCTTCCAATTCAGGAAAACCTAATGTTATAGAAATAGAAGTTCAAAGAGAATTCCCTTATTCTGGTTCCCCCGCTATGGGTTGGTGGGATGTACCGCGGCCCACGTATTTAAAAGAGCGGAGAAAACAATATGAAGAAGATATAAAAGAAGAGAAACTCTAGATGTGATATCCTATGTCTGCTAAAGATTATTTGGAATTATTTAAAGAGAATGGTATTAATTTTATACAATTTCAATTTACAACAATTCTGGGGGAGTTTAAAGGGGTTGATTTTCCGGTTAAAATATGGGACACTATGAAAGATGGAACTGGTATTGATGGTTCAAGTCTTGGATTTTTAAAAACAGAGCAAAGTGATATGAAAATTGTTCCAGATTTAAGCACATTTGCTATATTTCCGTGGAATTCTAATGTTGGGAGGTTTATTTGTGACGTTACTGATAATAAAGGCAAAGCTTACCCTACCTGTCCGCGAGGGATATTAAGAAAAATAATGGGGAAAGCAGCTTCATTAGGATTTAAATTCTTGACTAGACCTGAATTAGAATGGTATTTCATAACCAAGGATCGAGAGCCCGCTGATAGTGGAGGTTACATGGATCTTCCCCCGAAGGATAAATTTAGTGAATTGCGTCATCAGATTTCTAATGCTATGATGAATATGGGCGTTGACATAAAAACAATTCACCATGAAGTAGGTCCTAGCCAACATGAAATTGAATTTATGCCTAATACTGCTCTAATTCAAGCTGATAACGTACAAACGGCAAAATTGATCATAAATATCGAGGCTTATCGAAATAATCTAATTTCTACCTTTATGCCAAAGCCATTTCCATTAGTAGCAGGAAGTGGTTTACATATCCACCAATACTTAGAAAAAGATCAGAAGAATGTTTTTGCTGATGAAGACGCAGGTATAAGCGATGCTCTTCGTTTTTATATTGGTGGGATTCAAAAACACTCCGAAGCTATCTCAGCCATTTTGAATCCTATTACAAATTCGTATAAGAGGCTTATTCCTAATCACGAAGCACCTGTTTACATATCTTGGGGTATAGGTAATAGAACTGCTTTAATTCGCGTACCAGGATACGAAAAGTCTGCTAGAATTGAATATCGAGCCGGTGATGCGACAATGAATATATATTTAGGAACAGCTATTTTGCTCGCAGCTGGTTTAGATGGAATAAAAAAGAAAATTGAACCCAACACACCAGTCACAGAAAATATAGACAGTTTAACTGCAGAAAAGCATCAAACCTTAGGAATTAAAAAATTACCCCAAAACCTCTCTGAAGCTTTAAAATCTTTCGAAAACAGCAAATTTATCTTAAAAAATCTTGGTAAACAATTAGTAGACATTTTTATAGAATTGAAAACTAAGGAGATTGAAGAATTCCAAGTTGCTAAAAATGATGGAAAAGAAACGGAATGGGAACTAAGTAAATACTTGCTACTATAAAATACATTATTTGTAGACCGCGAAGTTTTCTTCTAAATTTTTCCTAAGATTATTTGAGAGTTTAAATCTTTTAGCATAAAACTCAAAAATAATGTTGTCTATTGATTTCTGTTCCTCTGTATAATCGTAGGACAAATTTTTCTTCTTATTTTCTATTATTTTTTTTACTAACAAGCAAATTTCATTGTGCGTCCCTATATCGGGTTTAATAAAAGGTAACGAGTGTATTCCAGTTAGTTGAATGCTATTAGTATTATTTAAAATACCTTTAGATAAGTAGTTGTATAACGAACTATTCACTAATCCTAAAAAATATTCAATTGAAATTGAACTATCCTGAACGATAAATCCCATTGCTTTATTAGAATCCCAATAACATCCCTTAGGCATATAACGCGCAGCTAATCTAGTACTAACGCCACTTATTACGATACCCTCCTCTTCAAAAGGGACAGATTTAGGAATGTCGTATATTAAGATTGATCTCTGTTCCCACTCTAGAGCCTCCATAACAGGTCTATAGTATTGATCTCCTCCCCCTCTCTTTAAATAGGGTTTCCATCTTCCTGAATCTAGATCGGTTCTAGAAATAACCTTATATTTCTCACTTTTGTCTTCTTTTTTACTTTTCTTTCTAAAAATGTTCGCGAGTTCAGTATCTTCAATCGCAGCAATGAATTTTTTATTGTTATGAGTATGCATTCCAATATATCCCTTAATGAAAGTTTCTAACTTAGGTGCGTCTTCAAATAAATCTAATATTTGGTTTTCAGCGTCTATAAAAAATATGTTAAAAGGGAGGGATCTATACCTTTTTTGTTTAATTTCGGTTATTACCGGAGGTTTCCAATAATCGTCCTCTCTTTTAATACGAGGAATGATTTTCATAATGTTATTATCCCGAACTTGTTTATTTTCCTCTTTGGAACACTTAGTAAGAATAAGAATTACAGGGTAGGTACTTACATTTTGTTCGTCGAACAAGTTAATTGGTGCAAGTAAAATTTCATTTAAAACGCAATTATTAAGGATATAAGATCTTAATTTAGAATGCGTGCTTAGTGTTAAAAACGAATCACTCGTAATAAAGCCTAATTTTCCGCCCTCTTTTAACCGCCATATACTATTAACTATAAACATAGAGTATGTTTCGTGAGCGTTTATCTTTCCATAAATTTGTTTTAGTTTAGATCTGTTTTTCCTCACGTAATTACTTGATTTATTTAAGTAAGGAGGATTTCCAACGATAAAATCGTACTCGTCATAACACTCTGAATTAAACGAGAGTAAATTATCTATAGCCTTGAATCTCACGCCTAAATCTTCAATATCAGCTCTATAATCCGAGTTTATGTCATGACAAAAAATTTGGGATTTATCAACACCGTATTTTAATAATGATTTAACAAAAATTCCAGAACCTACGCAAGGATCCAATACTTTTTGTGTGTTTCTTATAATACCTAATTTAGACACGATGTAATCTGCAGTTTTAGGGGGTGTAAAGACAACTCCAAGTTCCTTCTCGTTCAAATCTTTATTCGTTTAAGGTTTTTATATTTAATATTTACTTTTAATTTGGTTATCAAATACTATTAAGTTATCGATGATAGTTTCACATAATTTCTTTAATATGCTAATGTCTACTTTATCTACTGTGTCGTGAATTGAATGAATGTGCTCATAAGATTCCAAATCGCCAAATCCAATACCCTGAAAATTCTTTTTTTTAAGATAATAACCATCAGTGTGGGAACCAAACGGAAATTTCTTCGGATTTCTTTTAATTTCTAAACCTTTAGTATTCTTAACAAACATAGTAAAAATAGTGTTAATCTGATCCGACATCTTCTTACCTGGAAATAAGTAAGTATTTTTGGCGATCGCGTCAAAATTAAAAATTATAGATTCTTCTTTATTGAGGTGTGCAATTTTTTGATAAAAATTCCTAATTCCCATAGTTCCACATTCTTCTACTCCTGTAAAAACAAACCATAAATTGTAGTGTTTTAATCTAGATGCAGGATTTGAAAAATAAGAGAGTAATTCAAATACGCATGCTATACCTGATGCGTTATCAATGGCTCCTGGAGATTGATCATTTGTTGTATTTAATAGAAATAATATTGCAGTACTTAAGTTAATGACTAAAGGAACTATTCCTATTATGTAAAACAATAAGGAAAATGGAGGAAAAATATAATTCTTAAATATAATAATACCTAAAATTACTACTCCTGAAAATACCCATGTTCTTATAATTCTTATACGATAAAGAATGGAAAATCTTTGCCCTTTTGAATCAAGATGGCAAAAAAACAAAAGATTTCTCTCATGGGCTATTTTATCTTTATTACTTATGTCTGACTTACCTAACTTTGGTTTTAAGCCAACTTTAACGTAAAGGTTATTAGAATTCAATACTTTTGGTAATCTTATCGATTCTGGTTTCCTCGCAAGTATAAATAATAATCCCAAAATAACACAAATTATGATTAGAAATAAGGGTATAATGAATGTTACAAAATTTAGATAGAAAAGAAAAAGAATGGTAAATCCTAATAAAAACGCTAGTTTTGGATAGGTTCTACCAAAAAATGTACTAAAAACAAACTCCTGGTTTAACGGTTTAAGATTTAAATCTTCAACTTTTTTTCTGGCCAACTCCAGAGCCTTTTTTTCCCCTTCTGTTCCCGATAATCTCGGAAAGGAAAACAATTTTAAGTTTTCTATAATACTATTTTCGTCGATCAAATACATCACAGTTAGTAATTCTAATCTAAATAAGCTCCGTATTTTGCAGAACTTACCAATTTTCTATAAATTTTTAAATATCCATTTGCAATCTTACGATTAGGTTTTTTCCAATTATTTATTCTTTTTCTAATAACTTCATCAGATACTAGAAGGTTCAGTTGGCGTTTCTCTAAATCTATTTCAATTTCATCTCCATCTTGAACAATTGAGATTGGTCCTCCCTCATACGCCTCGGGACAAACATGTCCAATACACGGCCCTCTTGTAGCTCCCGAGTACCTCCCATCAGTTATCATTGCAACCGAATCACCTAATCCCATACCTACTAGAATTGCAGCAGGTATTGATAATTCTCTCATACCTGGTCCTCCTTTTGGACCCTCGTATCTAATAACTAACACATCTCCCTTAATAATTGTGTCATTCATTAAAGCTTCTTTTATCTTTTCTTCAGATTCAAATACTTTAGCAGGACCTTTATGGTATCTCATATTGATATTAATGGCACTTTGTTTTACCACAGCTCCTTCTGGTGCTAATGTACCTTTTAATACAGCAATCCCTCCTTCTGGTGAGATTGGATCGTTTAGGTCCCGAATTATTTGATATTCTAAAGGCTCTACTTTTGATAGATATCGTTCTAAAGTTTCCCCAAATACATTTAATGTTGATAAATCTAAAAGAGGCGATAATTTTCTCATTAAAACCTTAACACCTCCTGCATTGTGAAACTCTGAGAGATTATATTCAGAAGACGGTTTAAATTTACCTAATAGTGGAACTGATTTGCTTATTTCATCAAAATCAAAATGGTTTAAGTTACCCCCAATTTCATGTGATAATGCGCACATGTGGAGAATCATATTGGTTGACCCTCCAATCGATAAAGCCACTTTACACGCATTGTTTATTGACTTGTGAGTTATTAAATTTAATGCTGTTATCTTCTTTTCTATTAAACCAACAATCGTTTTTCCAGTTTCTTTACCAATTTCTTCTTGTTCTGGTCCTAAAGCTCGTGTAGTGGCACAATTTGGTAAAGAAAGCCCCATTGCTTCAACAATACAAGCCATTGTGTTTGCCGTACCCATCATATTGCAAGCCCCTGGAGAACAACACGTTTCTGACTCAATGAGGTGTAATTCTTCACGAGTAATTTTACCTGCTTTATATTGACCAATTGCCTCTTTTATATCAGATGTTACATATGTTTTTCCCTTTAGTGGTCCATCTGAGAATGTTTTTGACTCCATTATACCCCCAGTGAAAAAAATAGTTGGAATATCGCATCTAGCGCTGGCTAAAAGCATACCAGGTATTATTTTATCGCAAGAACATATCATTACCATTCCGTCAAAATCATACGTTTTTATAGTACTTTCAATTGATGCAGTTATTATTTCTCGTGAAGGTAAAACCATGTTTGAATACTTACCTGAATTTGCAATACCATCGCATATAGCAATTGTATTGAATTCCATTGGAGTTCCTCCCGCATCTCTTACGCCATCTTTTACGAATTTACTCAACTTATGTAGATGAATATGCCCTGGATTTATTTCATTCCAAGAGTTTACGATTGCTATTATAGGATTTTCCAAATCCTGATAAGAGTATCCACATCCTCTTAATAAAGATCTTCTATAAGCTAACAAAGGGTCCATTTCTTTTTTTTCTAATACCATATCTTATCAAATCAACTCACGATTTAATTATATTTAATTTAAAATTACATCTAAATCTTATTTTAAGAGATAATTATATTGTATACAACTTGTTAAAGTAGATTCTTCTAAAATCTGAGAGAGAGACAAGAAAGTCCTCCATCTAATTTTTCAAATTCAGACATGTCAAGTTCTAAGATGTTAAAATTATAGTTTTGGATTTGATTTTTTAAGTCTGGATAACCCTTTGGGATAAGCACATATTCATTTATCCTAAGGCTATTTGTCGCGTATGCTTCGCTTTCTTGAACTTCAATAAGGTTATACTCCTTAAA
Source organism: Promethearchaeota archaeon (assembly GCA_019894735.1). Next base: position 7,717 of record JAGXOB010000092.1, read on the forward strand.
ATCAACATGATTTTTAAATTCCCCAGAAACAAGTAAAATTGAATCTCCTAAATAGGATATTCCTGTTTTTAAGTGAAGAACTTTTTTAAGAGGAACTGTGGACGAGGAATATCCGTATCTTTTCAAAATTTTTTTTAATTGATTGGCGCCTTCATTATTTGTTCTATTCGAAAGTCCTATGTAATAATGTTCTTCAACCTTCATTACATCTCCTCCTTCTAACGTACCAGGGATTTTTATCGATTCAATATTGTCGTAAAATGTCTTTAATTTATCCCTAATTTCAATTTCTTCACCTTTTCTACTTTTCGCTCCAAGATTAGAAATTACAGCAAATTCCTTATCCACGATGGCAGTATCTTCAACAAATGCAGAATCTGGAAAGTTTTCGTTCTCATTTAATTCAATAACAGAAAGGTTACATTTTAATAGCGCTTTATTGTATTTTGAATGCTGTAGTAACGCCCTTTGATA
>JAGXOB010000092.1:8200-8519 GCA_019894735.1 Promethearchaeota archaeon
GAATAATGAAGATGTTAAAATTACTTGCTTATGCGATAGAAATATAGAAAAAGCTAAAGAAAAGATTAAGAAATTTGAACTACATAAAGATACCCAGATATATTCTGAGTATAAAAAAATGTTAGATAACGAGGAACTAGATATTGTTGAATTTCTTCTTCCTCATCACCTTCACGCCGATGCAGTAATCTGCGCTGCCAAGAAGGGGATCAAAACAATCTCGGTTCAAAAACCAATGGCCCTAAGCCTTGAGGAAGCCGATAAAATGATCGAAGCTTGTAAGAAATCCGGATCAATTCTATCTATATATGAAAATTTC
>JAGXOB010000093.1:0-6554 GCA_019894735.1 Promethearchaeota archaeon
AAATCAGTGGATGCTCTCCTTAATGCTCTTACTGATGCACCTACAAAATCTAAAATTCTAATCATATCTGCACTTGGGGGAATTGGGACTGAGGCGAAGGATAGTATTCCATCTTTAAGTAAAATGTTAGTTGATAGTAACACCCCAATCAGAGTGGAGTTAGTCAGAACTTTAGGAAATATTGGAATTTACTCAGATGAAGCCCGGTTAGCATTACATACTGCATTAAAGGACCCTAAAAGCATTGTTCGAAGAGAAGCAGCGCTTTCATTAGGGAAATTTGGACAAACTGCATCAGATGCTGTGCCTTCCCTGTTAGACGCTTTAAATGATAAAAAACCGGATGTAAGGTGGAGATCGTCAGAGGCCTTAGGTAGAATTAAACTAAATACTCCTGAAGTTTTGACAAGATTAAAGAGCTTAATTCACGACGAATGTGATTATGTTTGCGAATCTGCCGATTTCGCAATAGATAATATCACAGATACAGAAACAGATATGAAATTTATTTCTAAATAAAATTAAATTTTATTTGACTTTCTTAAATTATTAATTAAAATTAGTTATGCAAAAATAAGGTAAAATATTGAAAGGTTAACTGATAATGATTGAAAATCCATATGCTGAAAAACCTTGGGTAAAAAACTATGATGAAGGAGTTCCTGAACATATTGATTACCCAAACATGAATATTTATGAATTTCTCGATAACGCTGCAAATGATTTTGGAAGCCACACAGCTATTTGGTTTATTAAGAACAAAATCTCCTACAAGAATTTCAAAGAGATCTCAGAGAGATTAGCAACTGCTCTTGTGAATTTAGGAGTTAAAAGAGGAGATGTAGTAGCAATAATGATACCAAACTTTCCCCAGTTTATTTTAAGTTATTATGGGATATTGAAAGCTGGAGGAATTGTGACAGCTTGTAGCGTTCTTCACACTGAACACGAGTTAGCGTATCAATTAAATGATTCAGGCGCAGAAATCCTGATAGCGTGGGATAACCAAGTAGAAAAGATTAATAAAATACGAGAAAGAACCAGATTAAGACATGTGATTATAACTAATGTTTTCGATTATTCTCCTATGGCTCCAAGAAATCCAGCTGAAATATCAGGAACACTCCAATTTCTTAATTTAATTGCTAATACTAAGCCTAATCCACCTAAATTCGAAACAAATGCTAAGGAAGATATTGCTTGTTTACAATACACTGGAGGTACGACAGGGCTCCCTAAAGGCGCTATGCTGACCCACCATAATATCGTATCTAATTGTATAGCAACTCATGAATGGATGGGTTCAGAACTTAAAAGAGGTAGAGATACTGGACTTACTAACTTGCCGCTTTTCCATATATACGGTCAAACGGTATGCATGAATACTATTATTCTTAATGCATCAACCATTGCTTTAAATCCAGACCCTCGCGACCAAAAATCTTTATTCGAATTAATTAAAGCAACTCGCCCAGCTATGTTTCCAGGAGTGCCAACAATGTACATGCGTTTATTAGAACGGGACGATTTAGAAGATTATGCTAAAGATTTAAAAACTATTAGAATTTGTAATACTGGAGCAGCACCAATGCCACCAGAGGTTCTTAAGGCATTTGAAGCGAGAACCGGCGGTAAAATTATCGAGGGTTACGGACTGACAGAGACGTCACCGGTTGCCACTACTAACCCTGTTCAAGGAGAAAGGAAGATAGGTTCTGTAGGAATGCCAATTCCTGATACGGAGCTAAAAATTGTAGATATTGACGACTATACCAAAATTATGCCTCTTGGCGAGTCGGGTGAAATTATGATCAAAGGACCTCAAGTTATGAAAGGTTATTGGAATAAACCTGAAGCTACTGCTAATCAACTAAAGGGTGACTGGCTTTTAACAGGAGATATCGCGAAAATGGACGAAGATGGTTATTTCTACATCGTTGATAGGAAAAAGGACATGATTAATGTTAGTGGATTTAAGGTATACCCTAGAGAAGTTGAGGATGTATTATTCGAATACGAAGCTATTGAAAATGCTGCCGTAATTGGACTTCCCGATCCTAAAATACCAGGTAGCGAAAAAGTTAAAGCCTATATCGTTCTTAAAGATGGATACAATGAAAGCGAAGAATTGGAAGCTGAAATAAAAGAGTTCTGTAGAAAAACTGTGGCTCCTTACAAAGTTCCAAAATTCATAGAATTTAGGAAAGAGCTTCCCGAAACATTAGTAGGTAAAGTTTTAAGAAAAGATCTAAAAGATATCGAAGCTCGAAAGCGGGGAGAAGAAGTCTAATTTAAGTAGTTCTATTTTTTCCCTTCTTTTTATTTTTAATAATCATATTTATTCAAATTTCACCTTTTTCTCTACGATGAACGAAGACATAATGATTTCCGCAGTACAAGAGTTTGCTAAAAAAAACTCAGAGAAAAATGACATCCATGGTTTTGATCATGTTGAAAGAGTATTTAGATTGAGTAATTCAATTGGAAAAAAACTAAATGCGGATTTGAAGATTCTCAAAATAGCTGCTTTACTTCATGATATTGGAAGAATTCAGGAAAAAAAGGATATGCAAAAAAGAAATCACGCAGAAATCTCTGCTGATCTAGCTAAACCTTTTTTGGCATCTAATCCCTTTACCTTAACTCAAAACGAAATAGATAAAATAACCCATTGTATTCAAGCCCATTCATTTTCGAATAATCTAATTCCCGAAACTTTAGAAGCCAAAATCCTATCTGATGCTGATAAATTGGATGCTCTAGGAGCCATCGGATTATATCGGACGATTGGGTTTACAATATTAAGAAACGGGGGATTAAATGATGTTATTGAACATCTTGAGAATAAGATATTGAAACTTAAAAATCGGCTATTTTTGGATATTTCCAAAGAGATTGCAAAATCTCGAGAAAAAATAATAATTAATTTTTATGAAAAAATAAAAGAGCAAAAATAGAAAGATAAAATTAAGACAACTTGAGAATCATATTCAATAAAATATTAAACTTTTACTATTATAACATAAGCTATAAAAATATTTAATTCCTAATTTTGAAGCTATCTTTAAGGACTTCAGAAGCATTTCCAATAAATCCGGGTTGGGATCCACCAACAGATATCATTATTTCTCCAGGTTGGATGATTCTCTCACCATCCATATTCACAATAGAATAATCATTTTGATTAATTTCAAAAGAAACTGTTTTTTTCTCATTTCTGTTCAAGTATATTCTTCTAAAACCTTTTAACTCTCTGATAGGAACTCGAAATGACTGCGAAGATTGACTGATATATAACTGAACAACTTCTTCACCTTCCATTCTACCTATGTTTTCGACATCAACACTAACTCTAACATTTTCACCACATTTAACTTCTCGGGATGATATTTTCAAAGAACTATACTTAAATACAGTATAACTTAACCCATATCCGAATGGGTATAATGGCTCTCCTTCAAAATATCTATATGTTCTTCCCACCATACTATAATCTCTCACATCAGGGAGTTGATCGACGGATTTATAGAATGTAACAGGCAATCGTCCTGCAGGATTATAAGTCCCAAAAATAACTTCAGCAATCGCTTTACCACCTTCTTCACCAGGATACCATGAAAATAAAATGGAAGGAATATTTTCTTTAGCAAAATTGAACGAGATGGCACTTCCGCCCGTTAATACCAAAACTATTGGTTTTCTTATTCCATAAATAGCTTTTAATAGGCCTTCCTGACTTCCAGGTAATCCTATTTCTAGTCTATCTCCCCCTAAATCAGATTCAATTGCTTGTCCTTCTTCACCTTCAAGACGGGGAGAAATCCCTAAAACTAGAATTGTAATATCTGCATCTTTCGCTATGCTTATAGCTTCATCAAATCCTTCAGTCGATTTTTCTTTAAGAGGACAACCTTCACTAAATAAAATTTCTGTTTGATCAGAAACCGATTCTTTTATTCCATTTAATATTGTACTATATCTTGATGGTGTGCCGCTGTAATTTCCCAATAATACATCTTTATTATCAGCAGTTGGGCCTATAACAGCAATTTTCTTAATGTTTTTTTTTAAAGGCAATAAATTACCCTCATTCTTCAATAAAACTATTGTTTTTTTAGCGGCTTCTAATGCTAATTGTCTGTGCTCCTCACAATCATTCACTTCATATGGGATGTTTGTATAAGGTACTAACTCTGGTGGATCAAACATTCCCAGTAAGAATCTAGCTCTAAAGAGTCGATGCAAAGCCTTATCTATCGTTTCTTCTTTTAGTAATTTATTCTCAACGGCACTCTTTATCCAATCCCAACGAATTCTTTTATTTTTTTTAGTATAAATTCCAACGCTACAGAACAAGTCACAACCCGCATTTATAGCTAGTGCTGATGCTTCAGCTCCAGTTTCCACTATTCGATGATCTTGATAGATATCTTTAATAGCGCCACAATCGGAAACAACATGGCCCTTAAATTCCCATCCCTTTCTCAAAATTTCATTTAATAAAAACTCACTAGCACAACATGGTTCACCATTAACTCTGTTGTATGCTCCCATTATTGCCTCAGCTTTTCCTTCCCGAATACAGGCTTCAAAAGCAGGTAAATAGGTTTCCCATAGGTCTTTTTTACTAACTCTAGCATCAAATTTATGGCGCTCTGATTCCAAACCACTATAGGCTACATAATGCTTTGGTGTAGCAACAAGTTTTAAATATTTTGGATGATCTCCCTGAAGAACTTTTACAAATACGACGCCCAATTTTGAGGTTAAATAAGGGTCTTCTCCATATGTCTCTTGCCCTCTACCCCATCGAGGGTCTCGGAAAATGTTAACATTTGGGGACCAAAAGGTTAAGCCTTGGTAGATTTTCCTCTGATTAGTTCTCACAGCTTCATGATGCTTAGCTCTTCCTTCATCCGAGATAGCTGTTGCTACCCTCCTCATCAAGTCTAAATCAAATGAAGCAGCCAGCCCGATAGCTTGGGGAAACACTGTAGCTATACCAGAAAATCCAACTCCATGAAGGCATTCACTCCACCAATTATACTTTGGAATCTCTAACCGTTCAATTGAAATTGCGTCATTTAAGAGTTGAGGTATTTTTTCTTCCAAGGTCATCCTTGAGATTAAATCCTCGATTCTTTCTTCGAGAGGTTTTGAAGGATTAAAATAAGTAGGTTTTCCAGACATATTGAATCAAGAAGTTTTTTTTAAAATACTAAGATTGTAGAATGAAATCAATATTATTTATTTTTAGGACTAAATGAAATTATAAAAAGATTAAAAATTAAATAAATAGTTTTATTTTAGGTATTTCCCTGTAACCGATTTCTTATTAGCAATAATTTCTTGAGGTGTACCCAAAGCTATGATCTCTCCTCCATTTGGCCCACCTTCAGGACCTAACTCGATAATGTAATCTGTGTAAGATAAAATTTCTGGATCGTGTTCAATAATTACGACGCTATTTCCATCTTGTACTAATTGATCTAAAAGTTCCATTAGTTTAACAGCATCATAAAAAGATAAACCAACGGTAGGTTCATCTAATATGTATAACGATTTTGTTTTCCTAGCTCTTCCAAGTTCTTTAGCAAGTTTTACTCGTTGAGCTTCTCCACCACTCAAAGTTGGAGAAGGTTGACCTAGGGTTATATATCCCATGCCAATATCTTCAAGTATCTGTAAGACATTTGATATGCTAGCATCAGATACAAATAATTTCGCAGCTTCTGAGACAGTCATATTTAATACATCTGCGATTGAATTAGTTTTATATTTCACTTCCAATATTTCTGGTATATATCTGAGCCCATGGCACTCTTTACAAATTATGCTAAAGCTACTTAAAAATGATATTTTTAGATCTTGTTCGCCCGTTCCTTTACACGATGGACATCGTCCTTTATCAGAGTTATAGGAAAAATGACCTGAAGTATATTTGTGTTTTTTAGATTCAGCTAATTTTGAAAATTTATCTCTAACTTTATCCCAAATTCCTATATATGACGCAGGTGTAGATGTTTTAACTCTTGAAATTGGTTTTTGGCTAACAACTATAACTTCATCTAGATTTTCCCATCCGCTGATCATTCCAGAATACTCTAAAAGCTCTTCGCCGTTCTCGTCCTCACTATTTTCATTAGTTTTCTTTTTGTTTTTATCTTTACCTCGCTTGAAAAATGGTTGTAATAATGGAACTAAAGTGTCCAAGATTAAAGAGCTTTTCCCGGATCCAGACACCCCCGCTACTCCTACCATCATGCCTAAGGGAATTTCAACTTTTATATTCTTCAGATTATTTGTCTTGGCATTATTTATAATTAGAAAATCAGTTGCATTATCAATTTTTTTCTTTAATTCGTCTGGTTTATGAGGTAACGATAATTTTCCACTTAGAAATTGTCCTGTAAAGGAATTACTAACATTTTTTAGCTCATCTACTTTTCCTTGGAAGACTAATTCTCCGCCGTTTATTCCTGCACCTGGACCGATGTCGATAATCTCATCCGCTATCTCAATGAATCGCTTATCATGCTCTACTATTATAAGGT
>JAGXOB010000093.1:6650-8469 GCA_019894735.1 Promethearchaeota archaeon
CAGAAATTCTATTAATGAATCCTTTTCTCGTTCGTGTAAACTCATACTTGGTTCGTCAAGTATGTAAATAAGAGAATCGATACCCGCATCTAAATGGGTCATTAACGATAACCTTTGGAGTTCTCCACCACTTAGTGTGGGTAATGCTCGGTTTAGATGAATATACGACAAACCTACATCTCTCATACTACTTAAACCTTTGACTACAAGCTCGCTCATGTTCTTTCCTTGAATTGTTCCTAAATTACTTTCTTTCAATTCTTTTAAAAAAGAGATTAATTGGTCGATTGGCATAATTGCTAACTCGCCAACGTGTTTATCTCCTATTTTTACACTTCTTGCTTGCTCATTTATTCTATATCCCTCACACTCATCACATTTTTTTAATGACATGAAATTTTTGTGAATCCTATCTCGTCGATATACACTCTTTGATTCTGTAAGAGCACGCTCTATATGAGGGATAATTCCTTCAAATTTTCTATCTAAAATCCCCGTAAAGGTCTTCGAGTTCCAATCAAAAGGAAGAATTTTCCCACTCCCATATAAAAAAACCTCTTTAATATTTTCTGGTAAATCTTTATAAGGAGTTTTTATGTCAAAATCATAAAATTTTGGAAGTTGTTCAACAAATCGGATTTGATCGGCAAATACTGCTGAACCAGCTTTCGTAATTTGCATTAGGTTTTTATTATAATCTTGGATTATCAATTCTTCAGTAAGATGCATTTGATATCCCCGTCCTTTGCAAGCTAGACACATACCGCTCGGTTCGTTAAAACTGAAATGTTTAATCTCCAATCGATCTACAACCATCCCACATATATTACACTCAAGATTTTCATTGACAGGCTCTTTACAAATAGGGCAGATTAGGATACCTTCCGTTGCATAGAGCATTCTTAATATATTATATAATCTTGTTTTTGTGCCAACTGTAGAACGAGGATTAAACACTCTAGTGGTTCTTTGCTCTACAGCAACTGTAGGGCTTAGTCCTTCTATCCTATCAAATGGCTTTTCATCTTCAAATTTTGGGGGGAATCCAATTGATTGAAGGTATCTATTCATTCCTTCATCAAATATAATATCAAATGCCAAGCTAGACTTGCCCGAACCTGACACACCTGTAATTAGAACCATTTTTTTTTTGGGGATTTCTACATTTAAATTCTTTAAATTATGAAGTCTTGCTCCAAAAACCTTTATTTCATCCATTTTTTATTAATTAATCTCCATTTTTTATTTCCTTTATAATATACTCAAAAAATTTAATATCTATATCCAAAATTTTCTAAAATAATCTCCTCCACTTTTTGTAAACTCTCCGACTCCAAAGCATTAGCTTTAATAGCTAATGCAGTTCCACCATTTTTGGATATCTTAACTTCTACATCTCGAGCTGATTCCTCATATAAGTCTAGGATTGCTACTTTAACCCCGCATTCTGCAAGAGCTTCTGAAAAGCGGCTACATAGAGTTCCGCCGCCTCCTGTTACTACTGCTACCTTATTTTTCAAATCAACATTGAAAGGATGATCCATGATCTAATCACTATGAATAGTATCAATTTCAATATTATCTTAATGATAAAAAATTGCATTTTCTAAGAAGAAAATAATATTTTCTTTTACCAGATATGATGAACTGTCTTTTTAATATATTTTTCATAGATTTCTTGAATTTGAACCATTTGATCATTTGATAAAGGTTCTAAATCTGAAGCTTGAATGTTTGATTGAACATGGTAATCCCGACTTGCACCGGGAATGATACAAGAAACAGCATCAAACATTAAAATCCAACGTAATGCATGAGG
>JAGXOB010000094.1:0-5391 GCA_019894735.1 Promethearchaeota archaeon
TTTATAGTAGAAGGAATTAATAAATTATTACTTTTTAGAGGATTACTGAAAGTGAAATTAAATTAGATTAAAAATAGCTATAAAATAATTAACCTCCCGAAATGGGAAAAGAAATATAAAGTTGATCTCCCTCGTTTAGTTTAGTCTTATAATTCTTCATGTAGGTTACGTTTCTTCCGTTAAGTAAAATTATCATCTGGGCATTTAATTTCTTTTTGTTTTTGGATAGAATGCTATCGTCTAAAAGGTCTTTATATTCTTTAAGAAATTGGGAGATAATATCACCTACTGTATCTCCCTCGTATTGTATGGTATTCTTTTTTACTCTCAACACAAATATGTTTAATAAATTTAAATCTACTTTAACCATGAAATTTTAACTCGTTTCTATCGAAGTTTTATATGTTCTTATAAAATTCTATCCCTATTTTGATTCAATTTTAATAAATTAGACTAATTTTTAAGCTTAATTGTAATTAAAAATAACAAACTTCTAAAAACCAACTCTCTACCTCCTTAATATGGGAGTAACTCGAATATCCATATCAAAAAACTTTTATTTCTAATCCTTTTTCTATACTCTCTTCAAGCAACTTATCAATTTTTAAGTTCTCGTATATTTTTTTTAAATTTTCGAGATCAAATTCTTGATTTATAGGTTTGAAAGGACAATAATTAACCTTTTTTAGTTTGGTAGATATTTTCAAAGTTAAATCCTCTAACTTTGATTTAGTAAAACCTATTATGGGTGTAAAAATAGGAAGTTTGGAATTCAAACTATTATTAGCTAAACTATCTAAATCTATTGAGTCAGGACAAAAACTCGAACAATTCAAACTTGTTCCGTCTACGCTTGCTCTAATCTTTTCATAAAAGTGAAAAGTGGGTTTATTCAGTATTTTTGACATAAGTTCAAACCTAATTAACCTGCAGATACCACAAAAGTACTTATCATCTTCTAAATTTGAAGCAACTTTCTTAAGAATGTGATGAATTTTGAATATATTTAGCTGAAATCGACTGTAGGGTATGTATTCACTTACTTCCCTCCAATTAGATAACCAAGCTTTGTTGTCAACCTCATCTTCTTTGATATCGATTAAAATTGGATAAATTTCTGCACCTCTTCTCAATAGTAGAAATCCTGCTGTTAAATCGTTTAGTCTACCAATATCCATTACAAGCATCTTCTTCTGTGGTTCTATTGGTAAACCGCCCCATTTACTTTTAATGACTTGAGAAAAAATATATGTAAACTCTCCTCTTACTTCTATAAAAATTTGTTTTTTGGGTTGTGTGAGATTTACTTTTAAGTTAAGATTTGGAAATTTATCAATGATGGCTTTTCCCACAATTTGAGCTACTTCCATCGAAGTATAACTATGATTTCCTGACCTCTTAACCCTTAGCGCAAAGCTATCGTTCTTGTCCAATATGTCATTCGCAATCTCAACTGTTCTTTCAGTAATATTTTTAAGGTTGTCTGATGTCCTAATTGCTGGGCTAATGGAATGCACGCCAAATGCGTTCGTTAAAATTCTTATCGCATCAGGGATATCTTTGTTACTGAAAAAGAAAAAGACTCTCGAGGAATCCTTACTTATCTGATATTTGTTAAAATGTATTCCTTTTCGATTGAGGATCTTTTTTACATTATTCATTAAATACTTCAGCATGCGGATTTTAACTTTTTGTGATTTAAGCCAAATTTCCGCATATCGTATTAATATCAAATTATATTGTTTTAGAAGAAGACTATCCGCCATAATGTTCAAATTATGATTAAATTAGAATTGATAAATAATAATTACCAATAACTTTTACTTTTCCAGTTCTTAAGTTATGTTCTTTCAATACAACTAATCCTTTCTTAAAAATCTCTATCTCAATGAAAACTTCGTCAAAATACTTACCTTCTAGGTTTCCACCATTGGAAAAAATAGTATTTTCAATTTTAACATTAAAAGATACGCTCGGTGAAGAATTTAACACCAGATCTATCTGAGAGTTGGCAAATTGAGAAAGGACATCACCAGAATCTATAAGTTCAGTCCTCCATACGCTTAAAGGAGCGGGTATTAAGGGATGAAAGAAGCCCACTCCAAATAGTTTCTGGTGACTAAGAGATAATACTTTTTCAATGAATTTTTTTAATTTTTTCCTGCCTATATATCCATCTTTCGAATCTAAAGTGGTAGAATTCATTCCCTGAAAATATATTTTATCGTTCTCGTACAAAGGATTAAATTCTCCAAAATAGTGTTTCCAATATTCCCACGCGAGAGGTTTTGAGTCTGTAAATCCAGGAACTACTAAATATGGATGTTCAAATTGACGGAGTTTATCCTTTGCTATTTTAAATTCCTCCTTAAAACTGTTAGATGTCAGATTACCATTATGAACTACCAAATCGACATCGTCGATTTTATTAATTTTTTCTATGGTTTTATCTAGATTATTAGCTTTGTTTTCAAATTGTTCTGAAACTAATGAATTTGATAATTGGATAAATCTCGCAATGGGTTTCTGGTTCTTTTCTATTTGTAATGGAATATAATAGTTTACTTCGCGTAAAATTTCGCGTGTCGAACCTGAATCCAAAACGGGGATCACTTTAAAATTAAGATTGTTCCTTTCTATATCAATTACTGAATAAGTAAATAATTCTCGATACCTGGTTTTATTACAAGAAAAGGTTCCCGCATTAAAAATAAACATGTCCTTATCACTACTACTTAATGTGTAAAGATTTGATGTGTGTCGGTGTCCATTCAAAATAAGATCTGCTTTTGCTTCTAAAAGCATTTTAAGCATGTCTCCAGAATCATCTATTGCCGATCGTTCTTTTCCCGTATAAGGTATAGGTATTAATTGGTGGTGAAAACAAACAACTTTAAACTTACTTTCTCTCTCTGGTTTCTCCAATTCTTCTCTGACCAAATTTATTACGTTATGGTGAATAATTCCTCCCGGCAGATCAGGTTTTGTGCTATCAATACCAAGAATATAAATATCTTCATCTTCATAAGCGTAATGTCTTCTACCAATCATTTCCTCAAACAATAAGTATCCTACATTCAACGCATCGTGATTACCGATTATTATCATTATTGGACTCTTAGAAATTGGATCAAATTTAGTAAATTGTTCTAAAGCATATTCGTAATCCAATAAGGTTCCTAAATGGGTGATATCTCCTAGGTTTAAGTAAATCGAAGCGTTCTTAATTTTGTTAATTTTTTCTATTCCGACGTTAAAGGCGTGAAGATTAAAAGCTCCAGCAGCATGAGTAATATGAGTGTCAGATATTATTACAAGTCTCTTTTTCGACTTTAAATTACCTTGAGTATTCATTTTTACACTTGTTTCTGTTATCATGTTACTCAGTTTTCTTTAATTTTGCAGGATGTCCCATATAAGTTGAATTTTCTTCTAAAACAGCATTATGGTTCGTGTAGGAATGAGCTGAAAGTCTCGCATTTTGTTTTACGAGAGTACCCGGTAAAAGAACGCACTTTGCTCCAATAAGCACATTGCTTTCAACTCTAACTTTTTTTAAAATAAAATTATCTTGTTCAATTCCAAAACTCAAAACTAAAGAATTCATCCCTATAATAACATTCTTACCAATTGAAACGAATTCTGAAGAAATCCAACTGTTATCACAAATTGTTCTTTTTCCAATTTTTACGCCAAAAAACCTTAACGTAAAACGATTTTTAAACCACGGAAAAGGAATTGACGCCATAAGATATAATGGCCACTTTTTGATTATGTTTCGGATGTTCCAAAAAAGATAATCACGATCTTTCAAGGATCGCTTAAAAATTCCTTCTTTTGGTGCATGAATAAGATTTACTACTTTTAAAATTAAAACTGAAGCTAAAATAGCACTAAATTGAATAATATAGACTACAACTAAAACATTAATGGGAAGAAATAGAAAAAATACCCAAATGAACGTTGTGTTCCAAAAGTAGGTGAAGTACCAAAATTCAAAAAGCGAGCATGGAATAAAGCTAAGAATAATTATCAATATGTATAGAATTATATATTTGTTTCTGATTCTTTCATCTATAGGTACTGGCGATTCACCCTTTAAGCTCGCTGGTTGAAACAATTATCCGTCCTCCTTTAAATCTAAATTTGATTCAGTTTTTTTTTCTATAGAACCTTTAGTTCCTTCTTTCACTTTCACAGCTTTTTGCTGAGATTCTTCTAATGATTGAATAGGTAATGTAATACTTACAGGAGTTCCCACATGGATTAAATTTCCTTCTAAATTCTGATTTATCTTTGTGTAGCTGTTTACTCCTAATACTGCAAAATCCTCCATGACTGTTCCTGGTGAAATTATAGTATGCGGTCCTACCACGCACGCTTTTCCAACTTTTACTTTTTTAATAAGCACTTTATCTTGATAGATTAGGTGCGAAAATATACAGATATTCAACGATGTCATCGTGAAATCACCTATTTCCACAAATTCGGGATCAACGTATCCTTCGTATAAAACAACGCTTTTCCCGACTTTTGTACCAAAAAATCTATAAGCAATTATATCGAGCCAAGGTAATGGTAACGCTCGTGCCAACCAAATAGGAAAAAATGCAGTCCAGAATCTTCTATGCATATATTTCCAATCTTTGCTCCCTCTTTCAAATACACCCTCTCTTGGGTGTGAAAATTTGTTCAATAACTTGAAAATTCCCGCCGAAAATATAATAACTGTAAAAACAAATAAGAAAATATTACCATATATGTTTAGAGGAACTAGTAACCAATAATACCATTCTGCTTTTAATCCAAAGGAATAAAATTGCGATCCTGTTAAGAGATAATATATGCTGTTTATAAACCACAGATTAACAAAAAACAAAACTAGGCCCCCGATAAACAATTGCACAATTATTATCAAAGAGAAGGGGGTTTTGTAGACGCCAGATGTTGATATAAATTCCATTTCAAATTTAGAATCTTCTTCTCTTTCCACACTAATTCACAATAAACTGATGAATCGCTATTATTATATTATAACAACCGTAAGATAAATAAATTTTACACAATTGTTACTAAGCAATATTAATTTATTATAAAATAGATTTTTAAAACAGATCCATTATATATCTTATAATATAATAAAAAATAACCTACAAAAAAATCAATAATCATACAAGAGAGTGAGAAAAATTTCGATAGATTGGCAAAAAGCTGAAGAACATCCAGATAAAGGCCAGAAGGTTGAGGGCCGCTTCCTATTAGATTTACGCGCTAAAGTTAACGATTTAGAGAAGCAACTAACTGACACAAAAAATGAGTTAAATAGAACGCAAAACAATCTTAAATCTACTGGCGAAAGTCTTGAAAGTACAACAAACAATTTAGAAAGCT
>JAGXOB010000094.1:5490-8468 GCA_019894735.1 Promethearchaeota archaeon
AAAATTGAAGAACTTGGAACTACTATCTCAGATCTCTCTTCTGAATTAGAAAATTCTAAAACTCAAATAAAGGGTTTGGAAGGTACAACTTCAGAGAGTAAAGAACAAAGCAACAAGTTGACTACTGAAATTCAAGAATTAAATAATAAGCTAACCGTTACTCAAGACGAGAATACGTCCCTTAACAGTCAATTAATGGAATTGAATAACCTACTGCTCCAAAAAGACACTAAACTTCAAGAATTGACCGAAACGATGGACGATAAAGAAAAGTTAATCAATGCTCAAAGCGCTCATTTAGAAGAAGTTGAGAGCGAATTAGGAGAACTAAAACCTCCTGAGCTAGGTACGGGCGGCTTTGCTAACGAAGAAAGAACTACATGTCCTATGTGTGGATCTACTGGAAATGCAATTAAACAAATTGAAGACAAAACTAAAGTATTATCGTACGTTGGCCACATACCCATGTATGCAAAAAATCATTTTCATGTCGAAAATGTGTTGTAGAAGCATGTGTGTAAAAAATGTGGTTACGAGTTCTAACATTTTTTTTTAATTTTTTTTTAATTTTTTTATTCTAATATCTTTTTAATTGAAAATTCGAATCTGAATTATCCAAAATTAGATTTTAAATAAAAAAGAAAAAAAAGTTTTCTAGTATTTTTATTATCTTGCCTTCTTTTGTTCATGAATTAATTTAAGCTTTTCTTTCACATCTTTGAGTTTCTCACCGTGTAGGGGGTACTGAGTCATTGCAAGTATAGCGACAATTAATGCAATTACAGGGAATATGAACATAAGTGATCGTAATCCAAAGATCACCTCTGCAGTTGCCGAAGATGGTTCAATAACCTGCCAACCGGATGTAGTTAATACCGTACCTATTGCAATTATCACTAGAACATTTGAAAATCTCAAGATTAAAGCATTTACGCCATAATACCCCGCATCTCTTCGTAATCCAGTTGCAACCTCGTCTTCATCGAT
The DNA here is from genome assembly GCA_019894735.1 of Promethearchaeota archaeon. Next base: position 6,478 of record JAGXOB010000094.1, read on the forward strand.
TATATCTGCAACAACTAAGTCGATAATATATAAAGAACCTGATAGACCTATTCCGATTAAGAAGAATACGATAACGCCTTGGATAAAATTATCTATAAACATTAATGGTACCAACGAGACCCCCCATATTGTCATAGATATTATCCACGCTTTTTTATTTCCTAATTTTCGAACTAGAGGTTTCCAAAGTACTGTCATAAATAGTGCTGCTGATATAAAGGTCAACCCCAATAGTAAAGATGTTCCAAATCCTACTGCACCCAGCACAAATTTTGCATAAAAAGGGACAATCATAGGTAGCATTCCATAAACGAACCAGTTACAAAGTTCTGCTATTATATACCATCTAAAAGACTTGCTTTTAAGACAATACGCAATAGATTTAGATAAACTGAAAGCCTTTTCGTAATCTTTTTGAAATTCTTTCCTTTCCTTAGGACCAAACTTTAAAAGAATTATCACTGCGATTGCAACAACAATCCCTGCGATTACCCCAAATATTTGATATTGTGGGAGATATTCTGCTAGTGTGAAATCAGGAATAATAAGTCCCGGTAAAAGAAAAGCTACGATTAACCCTAAAATAGTGTAAACAGCGCGGATATTATTTGCTTGAGTTCTATCTTTTTCGGATAAAAAAACTTCCGGAAACATCGAGGTTACATTTAAACTATACATCGTGTAAAGGAATTCAAAAACAATAATTATAATAAGAAAGTATACAAAATTTCCGGTTTGGTCAAGACTTGTCCCTATAGGTAACGGTGGAGTAAACAAGAATACCATTATAACTGATAATGGAATGAAAGCAACCATGATCCATGGTCTTCGACGTCCATATTTTGTATGTGTTCTGTCAGAAAAATAACCTAGTATCGGGTCGTTAATCATGTTCCAAAATGACCAAATTACAAAACCAACTGTAATTAATGGAACCGGAATTCCAACAACAGAAGAATAGAATGTAAAAATCAAAAGGATAAAGGATTGATACGCTGTTATATCAGCAATCTGTCCAAAGCTAAAAATCGCTGCGATTCTACCTGTTTTCTTTTTTTTTTCGCTCAAAACCATCACTTTTAGTTAGATTAAATTTTTTTAGTTAATCTTAATCTATCTTATACTTAATAAATATTTTGATTTGAATTTTATAAAAAATAATTGAATCCTTGTTTTATACATAGAGATTAAAATTGCTTCTATTTACTTTTCAATTTTTGTCATAACAGGAGGAACTCAATTAAAATCAATTAATAACTTAAATCCATTTAACGAAAAATTTTTCTTAACTTCCCGTAACTAATTGGAATTAAAAATAATCCAAGAAAAATCCAAATTCCCAAGGCTAATCCTGGCCCTAAACCCGCATCAAATTGGCTGGCAAATGGATCTAATAAAGCAGGTAGGAGTAATGAAAAAAAGTATAAACAAACACCAAGATACATCAAAATTACCACTAGAAATATTATTTTTCTTACTTTGTTGAAATATCTTCTAATCTCTTGTTCTTTTAATGCCAACGGCTTTACTTGCTGTTTTATTATCTCGAATTGAGATTGAGCAGGAAATTTGATTTCATCATCAAAACGTAATATCCTTGTGTAAAATGTAAATTTATTTTTTTGATTTATTAGCGTTATTTTATGTTTCCCTTCTCCAATTTTATAAATATTTGGAGTGATTATTGATACAACTTTAACAGTTCCAAAATTTATATCGTAAATTTGATCCAAATCTTGATTAAATATTATAGCACTATTTAATTCCACGTGAAAATTATTAGGATTTAATTGAGCATCGTAAACAAGGTTTTCATCAATTTTTATTTTCCAGTCAAATAGAAAATCCTTTAATTTTTGTAAATATCTCGCTTTTGACGAGAATTTATTGTTAGAAGAGTAATTGAAAGAGATCTCGAGATATTCGCCTTTTACAGCAAGTGAAATTAAGTTTTCCATGAATTTTCCAATAATTTTCAAGAGTCCTTACAT
>JAGXOB010000095.1:0-6263 GCA_019894735.1 Promethearchaeota archaeon
GAGGTCTAAATACAGGATCTACCAAATTTCCAACTACTAGATTCATGGTTAGTTCTTCTTATACGATATTTTTTTAATTTATCTTCAATTAGATTTATTTAATTTAATTGCATGTTTATATTAGAAATATTGAATTACTGAAAAAATTACCGACCAAACATCTCAATTCATATGAAAAATCGGATGGAATGGTAATATTCAAAAATTACTAATATTTTTCTTAATCATGGGGAATTTTGATAAATATCTACAACCTACTGAATTTTTCGATTTTAACAAAAAGTTTGTCCGAGAGAAAGCTTTTGAGATTACCGATGGTTTAGAAACTGAAAAGGAAAAAGCAAAAGTACTTTTTTATTGGGTGAGGGATCAAATTAAATATAATATGCACACATACATTCCATCCATCAAAGCAAATTTTAAAGCAAGTGTAACTCTAAGACGAAAAAATGGTTTTTGCGTATCTAAATCTGTCTTGTTATCTTCTTTTGCTCGAGCTGTTGGAATCCCCGCACGGATTCATTTAGTAGATTTGATAAATCACAAAATATCTCAAAAAATAATAGATTTTATGGAAACAAATGTCATGCATTATCATGGGTATAGCGAACTTTACCTAAATGATAAATGGGTAAAATTAACCCCTTCATTTGACCAAGGAACTGCAAATAAAGGAGGGTTCCTTCCTATGGCTGAATTTGACGGCGAGAATGATGCTGTGTTTCCTCCTTATGATAATGAAGGAAGAAAATTTGGTGAATATCTCCAAGATCGAGGAATACACGCAGATTTACCCCTTGACGATATCGAAAAAGTGTTTTATGAAAAGTATCCAAAGTTTTATAAATATATTAAAACTGGAGAGATGGAACCTGTAAAAGATAAAACATTAACCTATAAAAAAATAAGTTAATTCTAACTAAAATAACTTTCATTTAAACTTAATTCTCGTAAATATATCCTATATTTACCTAATTTTCCTCCGTAATTCCCCGCGGAAATTTTAAGCAAACCATTCATATCAGTTATACCTTCTATTGTTTTCTGCATAGCCAATTTTACATCCTCAAGTTGGAGCCCATTAAACACTATTTCCGGTATTGATTTCACTCCCACAGGAACCTGAAATTCATTTGGTGATAACATATCTTTCAGCGTAGGGCAAAAGGGGTGATTTGTCGAGGGTCCTATTTCAGGATACTTTGCATCGGGGGGAACAAGTTTTGAACCTGCTGAACATACATCAAAAGTTGTACAAACATTATCGATCTCGGCCAGGGTTTTAACTGCCTCTCTTCCAATTTTAATACCCGATTCTACAGAGTCGCAAAATAACCATAAATTTCCTCCCATAACACCTTTAGCATAAGAGATTTCTTCTTCTATTAAGAAATCGTATCCCATCATAATTGGGACATTTATTAGTCTTCGATTAAATTTTTCAACAACCCACTCGTAACCGTCCCCGCAATGACCTACAATATTCATCATATTGAACTTAAGTTCGGTTGTTCCAGGATAATAATCAAAAACAGCCGTTGTTGGAACAACAAGAATACCTTGTCTCATTCTACGACCAAGTTGTTCGTAAAATTTTGCTGTAGCTTTCTTACCCGTTCCGGTTACCCATAATTGAACGATTGCCCCTAGTCTCCCATCAACAGTTTCTTTTTCAGAAAGCCACCGAACAATACCTCCTTCCGCGTCTCCAAAAACTGTTGAAGGAAGCGCAGTAAATGCGTTTGCAGCACGATTTAAGAATTCTGCGTCTTTCGCGGTAACCATTAATTGAACTACTAATCCTTCAAACGCTTCACAATAAGTATCTACAATTTCCATTTTTCACACTTAAAACGAATTGGTTTTTAACAACTCTTTGATATTACATGAATTATTTTGAACAAATAAAAATATAAAATTAAAAGTTTATTAACTAGTAATTAATAACAATTTTAATCTGTAAAATTATATAGAGAATCAATATTATGCCAGTTGGAATATATCTTTACGAAATTGACGAATCATTTGGACCAAATGTGTTAGCTGAATACTATTTGGTTCAAGAGAATAAAATTAATAAGGAGATTTTAAAGGATTTTGAAGAAAAACATGTTCAAAAAGAATTTTCTAATACAATCTTTTGGAATGAAGATTTAAGGTATTATTCGTCAAAAATAAATGCAGAATCTATTGATCGAGATAAATTGTTTTTAGGTTTTGTATTAAAACAAGACGAAGACTTAGTTTCTTTGACAAGTATTCTTGATAACATCGCAACCAAAGTTATTAAAGAGTTCTCAAAAGACGATGTAAAATTAGAAGAGTTATTGAGGAGTGAATTTGATTCCATCTTCACTTTAATGGAAAAGCTAAAGGAACCAGCTATGGTTAAAGAAACTATCAACGATAAAACTAAAAAAATGCTGGATGATGGTAAATTACATGAAGCGAGAGAATTAATTGATTTAGGAGAAGAAATTCCTGAGAAATTATCCGAGGAGATTAAGCTTGCTGAACAGCTATTAAAAGACAACTTTTATAAAAAAGCCAAAAAAAGTTTTCTAAAAGCTGCTGAGTTAGCAGAAATTATTCAAGAAGTAGATATCGTCTCTTTTTTAACAAGTAAAGCTGAACAAGTCAGTAAATTTCCAGACTTGGTCAAAGAACGGGAGACTATTCTTAAAGAAATGGAAAATAAAGTTGAGGAATTGCAAAATAACAAACTCCATTTATATCACGAATTAATAAGACCATTGGATACTCTAATTAATATTTCCAACTCATTTGAAGAACATGAGACAACAAAAACTTTAACTGAATTCCTTAAATTTAGTAAAAGAGCTGACGAACTAGCTAAAGAATTGTTTAATTTAGATAAAAAAATAAAAGAATTTCTACAAGAACTTTAAGTGTTTAAGTTTAAAAAATTAAAAGAAGTTAATTTTTTTATTCTTCAGTATCCTCTGAAGGTTCCTCAACTGGAGGTGGAACATAATCTCCAATATCTGGAAAAATAATTCTAGCTATCTCCCAACCCTCTTTTGATGGATAAGTTAATGCGTTGGCTATCAAATTTTCGCCGGTTTCGTTGGATAACTCCACTTTGTGAATTTCGGTATTATTTTGTAAAATAGATTCAAATTTCGCTCCACTACTGCCAACTGGTACTATTAAAATTGCTAAATCAATTGCCTTTTCATCAATGGCGTCCTTTAACCTTTTTGCAGCGTAGTACCCTGCTACACCAGCGCTTCTATCGAAAGTCTTAATCGATGGAATCTCCATACCCCATTTTTTACCTTCAAACTCGATGAGTGCCGCTAACGTCTGGCTTCTCTTTCCCATCATGAATTTATATTCTATTTGAGTATTGAAATCCTTTTTCTTTTCTTCTCCCACTTTTATAATACTTTTTAAAGTTGCTCCCGCTACTGAAGCTGGGTTCACATCTATAATGTATTCTTCTTCAGCTAAAATTTCTTCAATTGTTTTTTTAATGACTTCTCTTGGTTTCGAGAAATCAATTGCTTCTTCGTCTATATCCTTTCTAGGCGGTTTTGTGGTTGCTACGATATTTGCACTTGCTTCTAATAATTCTTCTACGCTCATTTCCTCTGTAACAACTTTATCAATGAATCTTCTACAAAGTTTAATAGAATTTCTTGGATTACCTTGAGTTTTTTCGTAGATTATCTCAATTAACTTTTCGTTTAAGGGAAATAACGGATATAATGGAGGATTTAAGTTGTTGTCTTCCCAAAAAGCTTCCATGGACTTGCTAAAAAAGATTTTTAAGTCATTTAAACTGAAAGGTTTTAATTCTTCTTCAGGTTCCATCCTTGACCTTAATGGCGCATCTGCGATTTCTAAAATCCGTGGCCAAATTTCTTTCAAAACTGCCGTTATAATTACTATACCTTTGACTTCGTTATATAACCTTTTCAATATTTCAAGGAACTTTCTTTCTGCGACTTCACCGAGCATTCTATATGGAGATTCTAACTCATCAAAATAAAGTATCAATACGCGATCTAAGTTTTCAGTTATGATCTTAATCATTGCTAAGCAAACATCGTCTTCCTCGACTACAGAGTTAATTCCAAGATCACTTAGTTCTTCAGGTTCAAGATCTTCGCCTAATAACCATCTTTCGGCTAAATTTTTTTTACTTTTGTCTAATTGGTAAGTAACCAACGCTTTTACGCAGTCAGCGAAAACTCCTGGAAATTCCCTTATACCCTTCTGAATTACTTCTTCAATTTTAGGTTTTTGAAACAAACCACCCTTCTTTCCACCCCATTTTTCTCTTACTAATCTTTCTGAAACAATATCGAGGATTTCTGGACCCACATCTTCTATTATACATGTATAGACGTGTAACAATACTCTAATAGACGCAGGGGGGCTAGGGATATAAATAATTGTCCAATCTGTAGGTTCTAATTGACTAGTATCTACCTCTTCTGCTTCGGCGTTATCTTCCAATTTCTTTCTATTTTCTCGTTCCTTATCTTTAAACGAATGATAGGCGTGAGTCTTTCCTGTTCCGGCTGATCCTAGGATGGGTATCAATCGAGCCGATCTATCTCTATAAGTTTGACGTACTAATTTATATACTTCTCTGTCTATATAACTTCTTGGCCGCGAAATATCAATTTTATCCGGTATATCCCCTCTACTCACGAAATTGGAAAAAGGTAGGATTGGTGCTTCGCGCAAAACATCAAGATACATTTCCTTATCATCGTCAGAAAGCTCTGAATACATATAAATCTCCTCTACTTTATCGTTTTTAATTAGTTTTGATTTTATATAACAATCTTTTTAGTTGGAATAAGTTTATTAAACTAAACAATTTTTTCTAGAATAAAAGCTATTATATATCTAGCTTTAGTATACATATTTAAATTTATATTTAAAAATTTAATTGTAATTAATATCTACATATATTTTACAAGGATGTGATAAGATGTCGGGAAAAGACGATTATGATGAGGAAGATGAGGAAGATGAGGAAGATGAGGAAGTTGAGGAAAATGAATATAATGATTTTTTAAACATGTTCAAGGGTTTAGGAGATCCTAGCAAAATATTTGAGAATTTTGACCCCGCTAAATTATTTAATACAAAAGAATTTCAAAAGGCGTTCCAAGAAATTTTCAAACAACTTTCGAAAAATTTACCGAAAGAATTTCAGGGCCTCTCACCTGAGGATATGGCTAGAGAATTTATGAAAAACAAATCCAAATTTGGAATTAAGGGACCAATTATGTATGGATTTAATATGGGTTTCGGTCCAGACGGTAAACCTATCATGAATTCATTCGGCAACCTCGAAAAGGAACCAATATCCGGCGAAAGAAAAGTAAGAAAGACCAGAGAACCGCTTGTAGAAGTGAACGAAGAAGAAGATCAAATTATCCTTATTGCTGAAATGCCAGGAGTCAATAAAGAAGATATTGAATTGAACGCCACGAATAGATCCATTACGATTTCTACTGAAAAATTAGTTTCTGGGAGGAATTACTTCAAGGAAATTGAATTACCCGCAGCAATAAACTCTGATTATGCAAAGGCTCGCTATCAAAACGGAATCCTAGAGGTTAAGTTAAAAAAGTTAAAGGAAAAAGGAAAATCTATTGATATAGAATAATAAGTAGGAATTTTTATTCTCGATTTTTTTAATAGCTCGCTTTTTTCTAAGATTTTTCTGCTTTACTAAATTTAATTTTTCCTACAGGGCACGATTGAATGCACATGAAACATTCGTAAAAGGAACCTTGTGATAATGCTTGCCAAAAATTCCACATTTCCAGGCTACGCAATTTCTTAAATATTTTTTCATTTGATGTTTCCTTTTCTAAATCGTAAATAAATCGAAGAATTTGTGGCAATCCGTTTTTCATCGCATAAGGGCTGCATAATTTTGGGTCGCATCCCGATTCAGAAATTGCCCCTGAAGGACAGGCTTTTATGCAAATGTTGCAATTGTTACAATAATTTTTATCATCTTTAGGGGTAGGTTCTAATTCTGCGTCGGTAACTACGCCAAAAAGGCGCACTCTAGGACCATAATCGGGAGTAATGAGTAAATCACTTATTCCTCTACTACCCAAACCAGCTTCAACACCAGCATACTTTAAATTTAAGTCCCCTTTTAATCCAAGCGTTTCATAATTCATTTCGACAGGTAAGTAAGCAGGTATAATTACTCCGCGATACCCATTCTTTTCGAGAAATCTAGATATTTTTAAACTTATTAC
>JAGXOB010000095.1:6359-8442 GCA_019894735.1 Promethearchaeota archaeon
TTCGACAGGTAAGTAAGCAGGTATAATTACTCCGCGATACCCATTCTTTTCGAGAAATCTAGATATTTTTAAACTTATTACCGCTCCTTCTGAATACAAAGCAGCCAAAGTAAAACGCGCTGGTCTGGGATTTTCTGGACAAGCATCAAGCACCGATTGTGGAAACACATTCCCAAAAACAATTACACACTTTGCATTTGGACAAATTCTTTCAATGTTTTTTTCATACCTGCTATCTGTAAGAAGTGGTTTGATCGGAGATACTCCAACTAACTCAATACCTTCTGATTTCACAAAAGAAATTACACCTGTGGTGGATAGTTTCTGCATAATGAATTTCTAAAGAAGGAAAATAATAAAAAGTTTTAGGAAGTACATTGCTAATCCAACATTTCTTTATTTAAGCTCAACTCTTCCTATTTATCGATATCACTTCTTAGTCTTGTACCATAGTAGTCCATAATTTAACGCTGGACCTAAATTGATCAGATCGTGAAACGGTTAGTGTTCATAAATACTAAAAAGCAATAGAACCTTTTGATTTTTGAAGTGAAAGTCTAGCAAGCAAATAAGAAATTGATGATTCAGCCCCTTGATTCATGTTTAGAGAATACTCTCCAATACCATCGTGGCAACCACCCGTTAAATTGTTATAAACTTCTTGATTCAGAGAATTTTTTCCAAGGAACCAATTAAATGCTTCGATTGCAAGTTTCATATACCTATTCTCTTTAGTGGTATTATATGCAACGATTAATGTTTGTACCATTGAAGCAGCATCAACTGGCTGTTGATCATGACTAGCCTTATAGCCATTTTTATGATACCATCCGTTCTGACCAATAGGAGCAAATTTTCCGTCTTTAAACGAAATAGAAATAAGAAATTCTAAAGATTCTTTGGCAATTATTAAATATTTGTCATCTTTAGTTGTTTTATAGCAAAAAAAAAGAGCCTCAGGCAATTTACTATTTGAATAAGTTAGGTAATTTTCGAACCAGTTCCATTTCTCACTATTACAATCCTTATAGAGCTGAGCTAGATAATCGGCTAATTTTTTAATTCTAATGACTTCAGAATTTTTTATTACATTATAGAAATAGAGTCCTATCAAAATAAAAGAAATTGCTCTCGGAGATCTAATCTTGTCTACAGCTTTTTTTGCATTTTCAAAAATCAGTTCTGCTTCTACTCTTAATTCCATTGGAATATTTGTTGTAGCAATTAAATGACCAAGAGCCATCATTGCTCTTCCATGGGCGTCCTCACTCCATTGCTCGAGATTTACAATCTTTTTGTAATTAACAAAATTGAACAACTTATTTTCATTTTTGTAGACATATTTTACAAAATTCAGATAAATTTTCGTCAATTTCAATTTAGTATTATCTTTAAATAACTTATAATGTAGCGTACAAGCTAATAAGGCTCGAGCATTGTCATCTAGAGTATATCCAGATAATTTATCTGGTTTTGCATAATTTGCAAATTGTATAATACCGAAATCATCCGTAAGATTAATGAAATGATCAAACTTGATTTCTGGGTATGACATTTCAGATTTTTCTAAATCAGGAATAACTCGCTTGAAAACGTTATAAGTCGATATTGCTACATTTGGCCATATCATGCACCTGGAAAATGAATAATTGTTTCTTTCCATTTCTTCTTTTAAGAGGGGTTTTGATAATATTTTTATTAGAGCATTAGTATATGAATTAGGATCTCTGAACTTTACTAAAAGACCTCTTTCAGGTGCAATAATATCTTTAGCATAAAGGAAGGGTGTAGAGATAATCGCTCTACCGCAGGCTATTGCGTATGCTAAAGTGCCACTAACAATCTGATTAGGATCAAGATTTGAAGAAATATAGATATCTGTTGCTAGTAGAAATTTTACTATTTCTTCTAGCGTCATATACCTATTATAGAATTTTACATTTTTTTCAAGGTTAAACTCCTTCACTTTTCCCTCGAGAAAAGTTCTATACTTTTCTCCTTCTTTTTTCCTTACTACTGGATGAGTTTCGCCAATTATTAAGTATAATATATTAGGATATTTTTTAACAACCTCAATTAACGA
>JAGXOB010000096.1 GCA_019894735.1 Promethearchaeota archaeon
ACTTTGGAGAGGTAAGTTAAAGTTATATTCCAAAAGTCTGGTTAAGATGAGGAAATATGTGTTTAGGTGATGTATTTGTATACGAAGGATTCTGTTTGATTTAAATACTTTTTAAGCTTGATTATTTTTTTTTGATGTTAATTATGTAACTTTTTTCTGTTAATTATGTTGTTTATAAATCTTTAAAATTAATTTTTATTTGTAGAAAATGCGTAAATACTATGTTATTATTATATTATAATCCCGAGTTGGGGAGTACGCTCTGGCATTGCACCAGACATTGAACATTTCGGTAAAACCAACTGAAAAACCGTCATGTGACAAAAACATTGTCCTGGTGAGTTGAGCAATGCTAAAGCATAATGCGACTGGTCATTGAGCACAAAAGCAAAAAAGGCGAAAAGCTTCGTGCGGCAAAGAAAATGATCTAACGGGTCTAACATGTGCCAGGGGCTTTGACTCAACTCGGATTTCAAATTTTTGAAAAAAAAATCAAATAGTTTTATTGTTGCTCAAAATTATAATAACTTATAAGAAGGGTGTACTTACAAAACAACAAGTTAGGGTTAATAAATGGAAACATTCCAAAATATAGATTTTAATCACTGGATTTTGCGTCTTATTGCTTTAGTGATTGATAGTTTAATCATTAGTGTTGTCGCTTGGATATTGTGGTCCTTTGTGTTCGTATCATTGCTGTTTACAGGAGCTTTATACACATCTTGGCTTGGATACGGAAATTTAGTCTTCTATCCTTTGGTTGTTGGTGTGCTTGAAGTTTTGTATTTTGCTATCTTTGATCTTACTTGGGGGGCAACTTTGGGTAAACGATTTCTAGGTTTGCAAGTACAAACAGTGAATGGTGGAAAAGTAGCCTTTGACAAAGCAATAATTCGCAATATAAGCAAGATTTACTGGATTTTATTATTGTTGGATTGGTTAGTAGCTATTTTTACTCCAGGAGACGACAAACGTCAGAAATATTCAGATCGCATAGCAGGAACAACAGTTGTTCAAATATCACAAGCATTTGTATCCATATCTTCAGTTTCGACATAGGACTTGAATAAACAGTTTTTATTCCTATACAACAATACTGCTTCTTCTTTTTTTTGTTCTTAAAGCACAAATATGATATGCACATATTTGCAATTTGAAATAACAATTAATTCAATTGATAAATCAGAATTGTGAATTTAATCTTGATAACGGATATTTTATGGTGATATAACATACTTATGTTTAAATTTAAAGCACACATAAATAAAAGACTATATCAAAATAAAAATAAAGTTTAGTCGGAAGATGGCCATATGAACCAAAGAAACACAGCAATTAGACTTTCTCTTATGATTGTAATGACTGCTTTAACAGCCGTTGGTACTTTGTTAATTCGTATCCCAAATCCAATGGGAGGTTACTTTAACATGGGTGATGTCATGATTTTTGTAAGTGCATTAACTTTTGGACCTATTATCGGCGGTTTTGCTGGTGGTCTGGGTTCAGCAATTGCTGACATGATAGGGTTCCCATTATTTGCAATTCCAACATTGATAATCAAAGGTTTGGAAGGTCTAATAGCCGGTTTTTTAACAAATAAAAAACACATTTATCGTGATATATTGGCTGTGATCACAGCTGGCTTTGAAATGGTTGCTGGATATTTTATAGTTGAATATTTAATCCTTCAATGGGGACTGGTTCCAGCATTATCAGAAATTCCAGCCAACATAGCGCAAATTGCTGTTGGTGGTATTATCGGCATACCAATAGCCTATTTACTCAGACGAAGACTCCCAGAAAACCTAACAACATAGCAAACCAATTCTACAAAACACAACTAACTATTAACCTAATCATTGAAAGACTAAAGGTGCAATTAACTGAAAAACAAAATTACAATTAAAAAAACGGATGCACTAATAGTAGTTGATGTTCAAAATGATTTTCTTTCAGGAGGATCTTTACCTGTGCCTAAAGGAGAAAAAATAATTCCGTTTCTGAACTATTATCTTGATCTTTTCAAGAAAGCTCAGGGCAAAGTTTTTGCCACAAGAGACTGGCATCCAATAAATCACCTCTCTTTTAAAGAACAAGGTGGTATATGGCCCTCCCACTGTATTTGTGGAACAAAAGAAGCAGAATTTACTCCAAAACTTAAACTTCCAAAAAACGTAACTGTAATCTCAAAAGCCACTGATCCTGACAAAGAAAGCTACTCAGGTTTTGATGGAACAGAATTATGTAAAAAACTCAAGAAAAACAAAGTGATTAACGTTTTTGTTGCAGGATTGGCAATAGACTACTGCGTCAAGAATACAGTAATTGACGCAATAAATTTGGGGTTCAAAACTTTTTTCCTTAAGGATGCTTCACAAGGAATCGATGTAAATCCAGGGGACGTTAAGCGATCCATTGAAATGATGCAAAACAAAGGAGCTATAAAAGTTAAAAAACAAAACTTTTTTTAAAAATAGATTATTTGTATTTGATACTTTTTCTACTTTTAATTTTTATTTTTGATGCTTTTTTTATTTATGATATTTGGTTTTGACAGTTTAATTTATATCTTTGTAACAACAAAATATTACTAAGTTAAAAGAAACAAGAAAGGATACTAAACTTTTGAAAAATAAATTGAATAAATCGAAATTACTTTTTAAATCAATATTTGCGATGATAATTTTGTTAGTAGCTGTTATTCCAAATGTTTTAGCACAGGATGCTGCAATTGTGATAACTTCGGCAACGGCTGGGGGGTCTGTTTCTCCTGGTCCGGGAACCCACACATATACTGCTGATGCGCGTATTGCTCTTAGAGCTACTGCAGATGAAGGGTACAAGTTTTTGCATTGGATTATTTCTGGGGGTTATACACCAGGGCATGGTCAGGTGCCTTTGATTGTGCCAAATGAAGATGAGCCTTTTCCGCCAACAAGACCACCTCCAACTGGGACTTATGATACTTTAGTTGTGGATCAAAACCCACTTTTTGTTGTTTGTGGTTTTGGTTATACTTTTGAGTATAATGCTGTGTTTGTTTCTACTCAACCTGCCGATAGAGAAGAAGCTATTGTTATTGTTGATGGATCAGTTGGTGGTGCAACAAATCCCGTGGCTGGAACCTATACGTTTGTTGAGGGCTCAGGAGTTACAATAACAGCTACACCTAATGCTGAATACGAGTTTTTAGCTTGGCGAGCTACGGGTTCTGGAATACCTGGACACGAAGAGACAATTCTCATGGATAATCCATTGAGTATCGTTTGTGGGCTTGGCTATACCTATGAGTATCTTCCCATATTTGCTCCTGTGGATAGTGAAGTTTCTTCAGGTGAGACTGTTTCTGTTGAATACTTTTACGCTGCAATAATTATTCTAGCAATTATCGCTGTAGTCGCAGTTGCAGCAGCTTTAATGTACCGTAACAAAAAATAATCCCTCTTTTTTTTGGTTTCTAATGAATTTTGATATTATGTCAACTTATCTTTAATAATCCGACTACGCTGTTGTCCAATTTTTTTAATTTCAAAATAGAAAGCAGCTTTAATCGAAACACCTAAATTTTCCAAATTGGTTTTTACCAATTTGAATTTGAGGTTTATTCTTTGACAGATTTAAAAGTAGGAGACAAAGCTCCAGAATTCACACTCACAGATGAACGTGGTTTTCCCGTTAGTTTAAAAAATTTTGTAGGAAGCAAAATTGTTGTTCTATATTTTTATCCAAAGGACTTTACTTCAGGATGTACTAAGGAGGCTTGCAGCTTTCGTGATGATTACCACATCTATGAAGAAAAAGGAGTTGAGGTTATTGGTATTAGTTTGGATTCACAAGAATCTCATAAAAAATTTTCTGAAAAACATAATCTACCTTTTTCTTTGTTAAGTGATAATCAAAAAGAGGTTGCTAAACAATATGGTGTACTAGGGTTTGGGAGTATGTTGACAAAACGTGTGACCTTTATAATCGACAAGAAAGGCAAAATTGCTTGGATATTTCCAAAAGTTAACATAAAAAAACACTCTAAAGAAGTCTTAGATCTTATCAATAAAATAAGCACTTGAACAAATAAGAATTAAAAATATTTTATCTTTTTGCAGACCTATATTACATCTCTAGAATGATAGCTGATACTGTTAGCCTAAATTTACGGTTTATCTTAATCAATAAACTTTTTTATAGATGCAAAATCAAGTTTATACTTGATGTGTTTTTATGAAGATATCCTTATCTGAAGTTCTAACTCTAAAACAACTTGGAATTGGCGAACGATGTTTAGCTATTGAGAATTTACACCAGGAAGATATGGCAAAGTGTGTAGGGGCATTAAAACAGGTGGATAAAGTTGAAGCTCAAAAAATGGCTGCAACAGTTGGTGGCATAGTTGTTGATTTTGATGTTAGTGAAGCGACTGAATGGTCAATATTGATGGAACCAATTCGAGATTTGAAAATCTTTTTTGCTTTACAAAGATACAGTCCTGAATTTGAAGATGAAGTTTTAACATTTTATGGGAAAGAAACTACGAATTTGGGAATAACAATTGAAGACCTTTATGATTTCACTAGACTGTGCACAAATGCATTAGTTCTTGCAAGTAAAAAACCTTGCAAATAATACTGTTCTTTTCCTATTATTCAAAAAAACTTCAATTCCTAAAATTTTCATTAAAAAAAACTATTTTTTTATTTAATGGGATGTTCTTAAACTAAAGAAAAAGTGTGTGGTTATTTGGTTTTTATTAATTCTGGTTCTATTTCTTAATCATTTTTATTTCGAGCGTTGAGACGGCGCGAGTTTTGTTTTCTCCTTGTCTTGCTGGTAGTTCTTCTGTTCCTATTGTTATTGAGGCAACTGTTAGATCTTTAATGAATCGTCTTCTGGTAATTTCAGCAGCATCAACAGCGGTTGCAATTGCTCTACCTCTGGCTTTTAGTGTAACTTCGTTGCTTGTGCCTGCGGATAGATCGGTGATTATTGCTAGAACATAGGCCATCGGGGGTTTATTTCCTATAAAGATTACTCCACTTTGTTTTGACATATTTTTTTTTCACTCCTTTTCGTATTGATTGTAACGTGCAAGTTGTTGTTAATTGGTTTTTCACCATTAGGACGTTACTGATATTAATAATATCATACTTGTTTAAAAGTTGATGTGATAAAAACAGGATAGACAATAGCTTTTGATAACGTTTTTCTATTGTTTTATCGGTTAATAACCTGGTTTAATTAGTATTCTGAGTGAGATTAATTTTTATTTTATCTATACAATACGCCTTTTTTTTGAATATTTTCAGTCTATTATATTTTAGTATTTTTTCATTGGACAGGGATTCTTTAATTGATAATGTGAGTTTAGTTAGGATCTTTTTTGTTATAACTCTACTTATTTGGAATTCATAAAGTCCTTATCTGATATATGTAAACAAGCCTTCTGATGGAGATTATAGTAAATTGTTTGGCAAGCGAAATTCTTCTAAAGATATTGGTAATTTTCTACATTGTCTTGGTTTTCTTGAAAGTAGAACTTCAATTCTCTATAAGAAGCTTTCAGAGAAAACAGTTAATTCAGCGTTTAGTTCTGGTTTTCTTAAAATCTCGCAGAATGCAAAAAAGCACTCTGAAACTTTAGATGAGATTGCTGTAAAAGTTGGTCGATCTAGGATGGACGATAGGGAATGTGCTAGACGACTCAATAGTGCATGCGACTCACTTGAGGTGGTTTCAAAAAAGATTGAACACAAACAACTTTTGTCTATTAATGATCTGTTAGAGATTGTTTCTGTTTTGGAGGGTTCATTAGGTGAAGAGAGTTACATGTTAATTCAGGCAAAAACTTTTTTGGCTATGGCACCTCAAATATGTCGTTTATATGGTGTGCATTTAGAAAAATTTGAAAATTTGCTATATGGTATTGCTTCAGATGAGGAAACTCATATCGAGATACTTGAAAATATTAAAGTAACTTTAGATTCAAAGATGGAAGTTAAAGAAGGGAGTACACCGAATGTTAAGTATACAAATCCGGACTCCTGGAGTGTTGCTGTTTCTAATCGTCAATGATTTCTTTGTTTTTTAGATTTTAAAGAAATTCTGCAACCTTACTTTTTTTCCATTTTTAATATCAATTTTATTCTTTAGTTTTTGTTCATCGAGAACATCTGAACCTTTTTTTAGTAGTGATGTTTATTATTTGGTTTTTTGGAGTGTTATTGTTAGTACACCGTTTTTATAGGTTGCTTTTGTTTTCTTTTTGTCTATTCTTGCGGGTAGGTCTATTTTTTTATAGAACTTGTTTTCTAGTTTTTTTGCAGAGATGGTAAGTTGTTTGGTGTTCACGTTTATGTTAATGTCCTTTTTATCCGCTCCTTGAAGTTCAATTACAACCATTACTTCTTCGTCCGTTTGAAAAATATCTAAAAGTGGTTCTTGTTCTTTAGCTGTTTGAGTCTTTATTGGTTTGATGTTCGGTTGAATCCTTTCTGCTGGTGAATTTCCAAATTTTGTGATTTTGGTTTTACCGTTCGGACTTGTTGTTATTTTATAGCCTTGAATAAAGTGCTTTTCATTGCTTGTTTTTTTATTTTCAAGTGAACCTCTGTAGATCGGAACATGTTGATTTGCTTTGGAAATCTCCTTTAATTCGTCTTTCATTGCCTTTTCCATAGCGCGAAATGCACTCTCAATATCTGGAAATGACCAATCTTCATCATTTGGATATTCTTTCTTCTTTTTTCCAAACCAGTTGTTTTCATCTTTTGCCATTAAATCAACCTTTTTTTTGTGTTATTAGACGAATATGAATTTCTTTAAAAGATGGAATTTTAAATTCCTTCTCAATAGTTCAATGTTTATTATTAATATTTTTAATTGGGGTCACTTATAAAAATTTTTAAAAGAGCTTGAAAATCTTGTGAGAAAATTTTGTGGAGCCATTCTGTTTATCTTTGTTTTTCCATAAAGTAGATTGATACAAGTTTTCTTTTTGTGTGGATTTGTGATTCATAACTGCTATATTAAAAGTGAAAAAATACGTGATAGGATAAGGTGGTATATGTTTTGTTGTCAAACCAAGAACAAGTTAACTATTTGATAAATAGTGAACAAGCTTGTGTTGAGGAACAGATTGTATCTACAGGTATTGAGCTTCTTGATAAGGAGCTTTGTGGGGGGTTCTTGAAAGGTCAAAGTATCCTTCTTGCTGGGAATCCAGGTTCTGGTAAAACAATATTTGGCGTTCAGTTTTTGGTTGATGGATTACAAAAAGGTGAACCGGGAATTTTTGTCGGTTTGGTTGAACCCAAAGAAGATTTTATGAAGTATATGTGGCATTTGGGTTTTTACTTAGAAGAATATGAAACAAAAAATCAATTTCTTTTTATTGAGTCTCTGACAGCAATGGACCCAGCTGAACTTGACTTTTTAGTTGACAAGATTGTAAAGTCTGCGCTGAAGATGGGAGCCAAAAGAATTGTTATTGATAGCTTGACAGCTATGGAGATTGATTTTAGTTCAAGAAAGGAGATTCGCGCCTTTTTACATAACCGACTTTTAAGAGCTCTAAAAAAGGCTAATTTGACTGCAATAGCAATAGTCGATGTACCTTATGGTGAAGAGAAAATTGGATCTGGAATTGAAGAATTCGTTTTTGATGGAATATTGCAGCTTACAGTGAAGAAAGAAAAAGGATTGCCAAGAAGACAGCTAACTGTGAAGAAGTTTAGGGCCAAGGAATTGTCTTTTGTTGATTATGATTTAATTATTGGATTAGGTGGAATTGTTCTTATTTCACCTTTTGCTTCAAACCCTTCTGGAACTGTTGGTGATCTGTTTTTATCAACCGGAATTGAAGGTTTAGATGATTTACTTGGAGGAGGTTTTAGAGAAGGTACTCTTTCAATTATTATGGGTCCTTCAGGTTCAGGTAAAACTCAGCTATCTTACAATTACGTTTTGGAAGGTGCTCAAAGAGACGAATTGAGTCTATATGTTTCATTTGAAGAATCTGAAGATCAGATAAGAAAGAATATGCTTGGAATTGCTTCATCTGATTTGGTTTACGATGTTCTGGTTATTTCTCAGGGAATTATGGGACAAACACCCTATAAACTAGTTGAGACTCAAAGGGGATTGATTTCAAGAGTAAAACCCAAACGTATTGTGTTGGATGGTATTAAATCTCTTAATAGAATATATGGTGAAGAATCTTATCAGATGTTGGTTAGGAGCTTAGCTAATCTATACAAAGAGACTAAAGTTACTGCAGTAATGACTGCTATTGGAGATGTTTTTAAAGAGAGTGAGTTAGCTACTCTGGCAGATAATCTTGTGTGTCTTGATCTTAGAAAAGACGGAAATCATTTTGTTCGAGAGATTGGTGT
>JAGXOB010000097.1 GCA_019894735.1 Promethearchaeota archaeon
GCCTGTTTCTGTGTATTTATCAGGTTCTCCAAACCACTCTATATCTGGAGTAACACCGATAAATGACCATAAAGAAATTTCTTTGGAATAAGTACCTGAACCATCTCCTCGAGAGTAAAATGTTGTATTGCCTGCGTCTATGCTATACTTTAATTTTGTCATAACAGTTGTGATATTATCATTTGGAAGTAATTCTGCAGGGTTATTTTCATCACCAACTATAATATAATCATTGTACATTACACATGCTCTATTAATCCCAAAAGGCGTTTGCCCATCGGTATCGTTAACAAAAGCATCTTCTCTTGATCTAGAATGAACAAGTATCACATCTACATCGCCATTCTCACCATATCCTAATGCTTGTCCTGTTCCTACTGATAAAATTGAAACTTCTATTCCTGTTTTTTGAGTAAATTCCTGTAGCAAATAATCTAATAACCCAGAATCATATGTAGAAGTTGTAGTAGCAAGGGTTATCCGATTTGGATTTCGAGCAGACAACAAATCGAGTATAAAAAATGTTCCAAAAAAGCCTCCTAGTACGAGAATAAACATAATTAGAAATGCTGCTTTATGCTCGCTAATTATGGTTTTTAATGCTCTTCTCTCACTCAATTTTTTTCACAAATTTTAAGTTTTTTGACAAATTTTTAATTTTTCCAATTTCCACTTCTCTTAAGCAAAAATTTTCGAATATTATTGAAAAAAAAAATTCATAATATAAAAAATTATGCGTCTGGTTCAATTGGTAATAACGCCCGTATTGTAAAAAGTTTTGTTTTTAATGCTAAACTTACCTAAAATTAACTGTTATAAAGAAAAATAGAGCATAATCATAGATGTTATTAATCAGAAATCTTAAGAAAGTAACTGAAACAATAATTTTGAAAGCATATGAGAGGTAAGGAGCCAAATTAGTTTTATTTATCTCTTCTAGAGCCCTTAAAAATACCATTCCTTGAACTTTCTGTAAGAATATCCAATTTCTCTAATTCAGCTTGGGGGAAAAAAAAATGATTTAAATTAAATTATATAAGAACTATATGTTCTTCTTCTTTTTTCTCACTTATTCTCTTTTTAAATTTCCGCAATAACCCTGAAAATTTCATTGGTTTTTCTTTATAATCAAGGTCAACTAAAGCTAGTTCTTGATATGCTCTAACAATCTCGTTAGAAAGTTCTTGCCAATCCCTGCAGATCTTTAATGTTATTTCATCACTCCTTATGAGAGTTTCATGAGAAATAATCCTTGCAAAATCTTTTGCTAAAGGTTCTACGATACTCTGATCAGCCCCTTCAAGTATATCTCTGATAAAGTCTTCTGCAGGATACCATTCGGAGACTCTTTGAAGATCACGATGAATCTGAGTGAGCAGAACATTTCTGGGGCCTTCCCAAAGTTCCATTATCATAGAATCTCGGTGGAAGCGTGGTAATGCTATGAAATCCTCCATTATTCCATGGCCACCAAAAAAAGAAATAGCCATACGTATCAGAGCAGGAGCTTCATCAGCAACAACGATCTTGCATAGCATTATAAGTTCACGTAATCTGAATCGTCGCTTGCGTTCCTCAATATCATCTATTTGCTGTAACTCTCTTATCCCACTAATTAAAACCTCACCAAAATGAATAAACTCTGAATATAGTTTAAACGCGCCTGCAGTTGATCTCATAACAGCATGTTTTAATTCATTAATTTGATTCATCATCAACGGAAAAGATGCAATAGGAACACCAAAGGCAGTTCTAAATTGAGCATATAATATAGCTTCCCTTGCAACTCGAAGACCTCCTGCTGCCATACCAAAAGCAATATGAAGTCTCGATAGGGAAAGAACGATTCCAACTACATCTGCTAATCCTTTCTCGTGTGGTCCTACAGGATATGCAACGGCACCATTATATGTTATCTCCGCTGTGGGGAGTTCAGCAGTACCTAGTTTCTGTTTAAGCCGATCAATAGTATATGAATTTCTAACCTCCTTTTCTTTATTTCCAGGGAGCCAAGCTGGAACAACAAATGCAGCAACTCTTGTTGAAGATGGAACATCCTTGGGTTTTGCTGTGACGATAGCATAATCTGCTTGCATTGCAGAACAGAAAAATTTTTGACCGTATATACGCCAGCAATTTGAAATCCCATCGGGGCCCTCTGCCTCCTCATAAACTGCTTCTACCAAATTAGCTGGAACATCACTTCCTCCTTGAATTTCACTAATAAATTGCGAACCTAAACTATATTCTCCATTTATACCATCTCGAACGGCTGTTAGACATGCTTTTGCTTCTGAACTTAATTCTTCTTCATATTTTTGCATTAACCAGACCATTCCATGAGTACAAGCAACAGGACACATAACACCCACCTCTCCCAACTGATATAGGAGAAATATTTTAGCAAATCTACTCCAAGCGGAATTTCTTTTAGGATCAAATAAACCTAAGCTAAATACACCCTTTTCAAGCTGCTCGGTCTCAGCGGCTCTTTTAATCCGATCTATTCGATGATTATGACCATCATAATGTTGTACGACTGTACATTTCGCCCGATTCTCAAGTCGAGTTGCTTCATCTGCTAAATCCCTCCATAGGTAGGAAACTTTATCCGACAACTCTTTAAGCTCAGCATCTATTATCTCGAATTCAGAACCCGTATATTTTTTGAGTAAAGCTCGGAAAAATTCATCATCTCTATAGAAGTTAAATTGATTTTTAACGAATAAATAATCATCAAATGAATATGGGTTGTTTCTATCACCCTCAGTACTTTCTTGTGCACACATATCTCTTTCACTACTCTTCTTTATATTTAAAAATTTTTAGAAAATCAAATTATTTAACTCTAGGCGGAATAGTTTAAATTTTTATGTGAAAATTTACACTTTTATCAGGATAAATTTTGTAAAAGGTTGGTTGGAGGTAAGAATTTTAAAAATTGATTTTGTAAAATAGCAAAAATTACGTGAAATTAAACAATTTTCTCACCTTATCAACTGTTTCGGAATCAAATTTCTTAAACATTGCATAAGCAGCAATTGGCACAACACAGCCACAATTGTCACATAAAAGTGGTGAATTTCCCATAACGCAAAACTTCTGTTTTCCATCGGGAAAGAAACTTTTAATTTGACCAGTTTTAAATACGCAATGCGGCACGAATTCTTTTGACAAATATACTTCTAGCATTTTTTTGGAATAAATAATAAAATCTCCATATTCACGCATTACTTTTAAAATGTCCTTAATTGTCTTTTTTAATATATTGCCTTTTAATAAGAGTGGGTTGTCAGGATAACTGGTATATAATAGAAATATTAATCCTGATGCATCGTTATCATAAGCAATTTTGACAATATCTTCAATTTCCTTATAATTTAATGTCATGATGGTAGAAGTAACGAGCGGATTGTTCTCCCGAATATTTAGTATAACACTATCAAAAACCTTTGCTCCTCTTATTTTTTCATGAGTTTCCTTGGTACCATCTATACTTACCCAGTATTTCGGTTGTTTATATCCATTAAATCGAGGTAACTTTATGACTCCATTAGATACAACTTGTACAGTGGGAAAAATTTTGATTGCTTCTTTTATAACTTCCATTCTTAAAGTTGGTTCTCCACCGGTTAAAACAGCTGTTTTGGTTCCCAACTTTCTATGGTATTTAAAAAACTTACTGAATTGTTCGTCCGATAATTCCGTTCTTTTACATTTTAATTCGTTTGCTGATGAGAAAAAATAGCAATGCGTGCATTTTAGGTTACATTGCCAAGTTAAGTCATAATTCACATATAATGGAACATTTCTTACTATTGACTGTAAAAATGATGGAGAATACGAAAGAAAACTTATTAAATTTTTCGCAGTAAATAGTCCCATAATCAATATAAGATTCGCGGTTTTAAAAATAAGTTAGTAATAAAATAAAAAGAGTAGGTATTCTTTACGACATAGGAGTTTAAATAGGAAAAAAATATTTAAGGCATAGTTATGACGTTGCTATCTTCATCAAGTTTAATTACGCCTTTAACTGCGAGCTGTTTAATAGTTCTAACTGCCATGATTGGAGGGACAGAAAGTAAATTCTTTAATTCATCAAGGTTACAGCTGCTTTGCGACATAATCGTAGCTATAATATCTACTTCAGAGATTTCTTCTTCTGAATTTTCTATCAAAAACGAAGTGAAGTAGTTATTTCTCTTCAGTTGTTTAAGTTTAAAATCTAATTCTTGCATCTTTTCTTCCGTGTACATTGTTCTCAATTGTTTTTCTCGATTTTTATTGTCAATTTTTTTTTGTTCTAATTGAGAGTTTTCAATCTCCTTTGAAGCGATTTTTTCATTCACAGAATTTACTTTCGATAAAAGATTTTCAAGTTCCAGCATAGGGGCTTTTAAACTATCTTTAATTTTTTCATGAGTATCTCTCATTTCGGTAACATTTAATTGCAAATCGTTCTTAGACGATTTTAAGTTTTGCAGTTTCTTGTCTAAATCCGTTGATTTAATTTTGAGTTCTGTTAATTCACCATTTTGAACTTCAATCATTTCCTCTAACTTTTTAATATCATCTAGCTCTTTTTTCATCCTTTTCCATATTAGACCTAAATTTTGAATAATATTTTCGCTATTTTTCTGGAGTGTTTGTTGGTATTCGTCAAAATATTTCTCAAATTGCTCAATGGAGCCTAAAATGTCTTTTAAACTGGAACTCATCAGAAATCAACCTCCTCTTTTAAAGTTATAGTACTTGCTACTTGATCATATTCAATGGGGGCATCGTCTTCAAGCATTCTAGCTATTATCTTTCTTGCTTGGTCTTCTTTCATATCGATGGCTAATAGGATATTTTTAATATCTAATTTACTTCCCACTTGTAAAGCTTTTATAAATTGGTACAATTGTGAACTTATATACTTCTTGTTGATCAATATTTTCATCGCAGCTACTCTATTTTCGTAGGATTCAACATATTTTTCTTTCTTAACATAAGTTCCATTAAGTTCAGCTTCTAAAATTTTCAAGTTTTCTTCAAATTTTTCAACTTCTTTGGTTAAGGTAAAGAATTGATTTTCAAGTTCTTTTAAACGCTGATCTCGATTTGTTCGCTCTTCCATTTTCAATTGAATTTTTACTTGGGTTTCTTTCAACTCATTTTGACTTGTCTGAATTAGAATTTCCATTTCATGGCGATTTTTTGTTAATTCGGTGTTGTCCTCTTCGAACCCTATGTTATCTCGTTGATTTTGAGATATCTTGTTTTTGAGCGTAATTATTTCCTCAATATTGGATTGGATTGTTTTTAACAGCCCATTCTTTTCATCTTCATATTTTTCCAGCTCTTCAAGTATCTTTTCAGGTTGCATTCTTAACTTTGGAATATAATCACTATTCAAACCGCTGATATCTACAATCATCGAAGTCATTTTTTTTAGGGAAGTCTTGGCATCTAATAAAGGCGTTTCACTCATTATAAATTCTCTTTTAATTCTCAAATATAAATATAATTTACTTATAGAGCACCCATTATTAAATGTGTATTTTTCAAAACCGAGATAAATTAGTAATTAAAATAACCAAAAAAAGTAAGACTTCTTACATATCTTTAGATATGTCCTTGAGGAAGTTCTCTTTTTGGAGAATTATGTTGATACTTCTCCTATTCATAACCGTATTTAAGTTCTCTATCAACTTTTCTGTAAAATAATTGAAATCAAAATGTATTGAAGGATTATCTCGGTAATAGGTCTTTAAAAAAATGTTAATTAATTCAATTTTAGCTTTAGGTACGCTTTGTTCAAAGATTCCAGGATTTGTATCAAGTAGAGAACAACAAACCCATGCTATATCGTCAATATGATTTCCCTCATAAGAATCTTCGAAGTCCAAGCCGTATATCTCGTTCTTTAAAGGATTATAAATGAAATCTCTTATCTGAGTATCTCCTTTGTTTAAAACTATAGTTTCTGAGTGAGCTTCAGTCTTTATCGTGTTATTTGTATGCAATTGATTAAACCAATCAGCTAATTTCTCAATAGACTTGGAAATTTCTTTTTTTGTTTCAGAATATAAACTTTCCATATTTGCAATATTAAATAATTTCTCGTTGATAAAATCGCACAAATTAACCCCTTTAATCTTTTCGAGAATTAAATAGGGTTTTTTATAAAATAACACGTTAGGTATAAATAGATTTTGTCTTTTAAGTCTTATCAAAGTGTTGTATTCGTTATCGGCATTATTTGTTCTAAATATTTTAACGACCACTTCTTTAGGTAAGTTTTCGGTATCTCTGTTAAAAGTTAAACCTACAACGGAATTTTTTTTACTCTCAATAGGAAATAAAATAAAATGATTGAACTTATCCACCAATTCTGGTAGTTCTTCCTTAAGATCGGTAATGAGGTCTTTTCGTGTTTTAAAAAGTTCCATCTCGATAAATTGACAATAAACGATGATTATACCATGTTGATATATGGAAGTCACTTAACTACTATCTTAATAGTAAAGATAAAAGATAAATTTCTCTATTTCTATACTTACAGTTCTAAATTCTATGTGTATATAATTTGTGGAGATGTTCGCGTTAAAAATTATATTATTTATGAAATATCACAGTAACAAATAAAAAATTTTATTTTATTGATATAATAATGAGTCGACAACAAAAACAATACAAGCTTGGAGTCTTCTATGGACCTGATCCAGATACTGAGATGCTAGCACAAAAATTCGTTGGAAATTTAATTAACGACGACAAATTTTGTAAGGCTTGTGAACTACTTGAAAAAGACGTTAAATGCGATAAATGTAGGGAACATCTAGGTAATTTTTCCAATTCAATTTACTTTTACGATAAAATTGGTGAAAATGTTCCAGATTTTATTGAAGATCCTGAAGATTTTTTACCGAAATCTTTACCTCAAGTCGATTTCATAATGGTTATTGGAATTCATCAAGATTTACTGTCAGGCTTACCAGAATATTTGAAAGATAAAAATGTCAAAGCAGTAATTATCCCCGTTGAAAATCCTAAGTGGGTGCAACCAGGCTTACAGGTTCAAGTTTTAGACGCTTTTGAAAGTTTTGGAATTCAAGCTACATTTCCAAAACCTTTTTGCGCTTTAAGCAAAGAGTTGGATGAATATAATAAAGAGGGTTTCAACATCACTAGGAAAAGGAATTACATAATAGATTTTATTGATCATTTCAAAATTGGAGCACCTATTGTCTCATTCCTATTATCCAAAGACGGAAAATCAATCGAAGATACTTGTGTTCTTCAAAGCGCTCCCTGTGGTAGCTCTTATTTTGTACTCCAACAATTACAAGCTAAATATCTTGATAATGGAGAACTCAGTTTGAACGAAAGAATTAGTAAAGCACATCACTCATATCCTTGCAATGCTTCAATGGATCAAGATGCGATATTGAAAGATTCTATCCTCCATGTGGGAGGGTATTTAATAAGAAATGCAGTTAGAAGAGAGTTAGGTTTAGAGGAACAAGAAGGGCAAAAATTGGTTTATGTCGTTAAATAGTCCTTACCGCTTTTATAAATTAATTTAAGGTAACAATTTATATTTAATAAAAAGAAAAAGAGCTTGAGTTTTATTCTCAATTAATCTTAAACAAATAATAGCTGTTAAATCAGACTAAAATATTTGTTGAGATATCCTATTTTTTATTTTTGATTGATAATAGCTTCTTTTTATTATATAATATAAAGCTTTTTAGATATAACTAATTTACATTAAGTGGTGATTCATATTACTCAATGTTCAAATGAGATGTGTTTAGACGAAGAACTTGAAGAGGAAGAAGAAGAATCTTTTTTCGAAGAAAAATTTTGGTACTTCATAATACCATCTGTGATAATACTTGGAGTATCAATCACATTAGAATTTTTAACTGATGCAGTTTTGTTAAGCCAAATTTTAGCAATTGTATCAATTTTACTCTCTGGTTATGGTATATTAAAAGAGGCAATAGAAGATGTTCTAGCTAAAAGAATCACTGCTAATATTCTTATGTTAGTCGCAGGAGTTGCTTCCTTTTTTATCTTGCATGGTCAAGAAGGGGCTACTGCAATATTATTATACGCCATCGCAGAGTTTCTAGAGGAATTAACTATAGATAAGTCCCGTAACGCAATAAAGGAGTTGCTTGAATTAGCACCAGATGAAGCATTACTGAAAACTCAAGAAGGGTATGAGTTTGTGCCCACTCGAGAAGTAAAAGTAGGTGATATCGTAGGTATTAAACCTGGGATGAAAGTCCCAATAGACGGAAAAATAATCAAAGGAGAATCTTATTTCGATGAAAGCGCAATAACAGGGGAGTCTCTTCCGGTTTTTAA
>JAGXOB010000098.1 GCA_019894735.1 Promethearchaeota archaeon
CCTGTAGGTAATCCAAATTCAGATTTCACCAATCTCGTTGTTTCGGCATTAATCCCAATAGAGGGTAAATCTAACACTGCAGTGTCTACAATTATGTTTTCAATATCAGCTTTTAGTGCTTTAGGGATTAGTTCTTTATGTAGAAATTCTATTTTTTGGTGAGGAAATATATATTTATTTCCGAAGGTTAACAAAACAGCGGATTTTACGCCGATTTCTTTCAATTTAGCTAAACTTTCTTCAGTTGTAGCTTCGTCTATACTGTTTAAAATTGCTCTATCTAAAAGTCCAACTTCTTTTAACCCTTCCATTGCTGGAATCCGGGAACTATCGTTAAGACCGTCGACTAAGAAAGGGTAATCGACTATATCGGCTACAAATTCGCATTCTTTCAACAATGCTTCCGGATACCCTCCGACCACATCTATTATCCCTTGCATTCCAGTGTCTTCGATAACCTCTGAATAATCGTTTAATTCTTGTTCTACGAGTTTTTTATCTATTTTACCTGTTTTTTCGTCTAGTAAAGCGGCGTGATTAGTATAGAAAACAGTTGCGATCATCACCACAGGATTTTCTCCTGGTTGACCTCCCATACGAGTAGATCCGATTTCTACTACTCTTTGCTCTTTTTCAAAATTCAACATGATAATCATCAAAAAAATTGTTTAATTGAACAATTAGTATCATTAAAATATTACTAATCTTCTTTCGGATTTTTTTGTTTTTTAAATTTTTTGCTGATTAAGGTGCCAATATAAATAATGCTAATAATGAACTCAGGGATCCACTTATGAAGCAAAAGGACTATTATTGCTGCTATAAATGAACTTGCTGCGCTGATAGATACGTGAATGCTATCCCAAGGATAACCTAAATAATACAACTCGATTTGAATTAACATCCGAATAATATTTACCACGTAAAATATGAGAGATGAAACGACAAGTGCTTTAGCCTTTCTCCAAATAATGTCTTTATTTGTGTTTTTATCTCGAGAATGGGGAGTGCAAATTATAATGCCTGCAAAAACGCAAATTGCTTGAATTCCTGTACAGAAAGTCTCAAAGTAAATGCTGGGTAACGGGTCGCCATTAATGTTACCAACAAAATCAAAACTCCAATGATATTTAACACCAGGAGAATAACTCGTTGATACATTCATATTAAAAAATAAATTTAGAAAGTATACAGTTTGCTTTACTACTATTTCGTGCAACCAGAATTGAGCTTCGGTATCAAAAAATAAATATATCCCATACGCTAATAGAGGTGTGCCAATAGCTAGTAATAATAAGGAGTTTAGGGAGAATATGTACTTTTTGTTTTCGAATTCAATTACCGGATTATTGTATGCTTTACTTTCTTCTGAATCTGAGTCATAACGAACATTTTTTATACTCTTATCGTATTTATCTGTAATAATTAAACCCAATATCAGAAGCATAGGGATCATAACTATTCCAGTATTATTCTTAAATTCAGATTCCATTAGAGGAATGGAAAAACCTATCATGACAGCGAAGAGTAGATTCAATGAATGATACAATATAATACCAAATTTTCTTTTATTGTCTAATTTTGCCCCGACAAATTTCAATATTAAAAAGGTTTGAACAACAAATAATAGAACGGTTATCACTAATAAAATAATACTACTCAAATCTGGAGCAAGAAGAGGTATCAAAACGCTAAATATAAAACCTAATATTAAAATTAGCGATAATTCGACCCAAATCACATATTTATTTGCAAAATTTATTTTCATTATAACCAGAGATTAATGATTAATTACTTACAGACTAGTTGCAAATGTTAAATGTTACTAATATTTAAGATTATTTGTTATAAAACTCATTAGCTACATACTTTCTTCAATCAATTCTACAAGTTTTTGTCCCTTAGTTTTAATTTCTTTTTTAGAACTATTTATTCTAATACCATAATTGGAACCGAGGCCTGCATCAGAAACACCTACACTAATGTTGATCGCTCTCTCAAGTAAATCATCAGTGAGAGGTAACATACCTTTAGTATATTTGACAGAGTCCACTTCGTAATAAGGGCATGTAAAAGGACATCCTTCATCCGTTACAGTATTCTGGTTTAAGAAATGTTCCATATTATTATAGACATGCCAACCCGATTTAGCAATAGTAGTGCAATTTAATTTCTGTGCTAATTTTCCAGCGCTTCCTACAGTGGGCATATAGAAAGTTAAAAGAGTTCCTATATCGCCTTCTTCTTCTAAAATTCTTCGAAAATTAATCTCTTTGACTACTGAAAGAATGGATTTTAGATACTTTTTATTTTCTTGAAGTCTCTCTTTGATATAATCGATTTTCTTTAGTTGCGCTCCAGCTACAGCCGCAGTAAGTTCATTCATTCGAAAATTAAGACCTAATACTGTCCTATTACCTTGCTCTACTCCTTGTCGTAAGGGTAAATGTCCTTGATCGTGAATCGCAAACGCTCTTTTATATAATTCCTCATCGTTTGTAATCACTATTCCTCCATCACCCGCGGTGATCGTTTTGTAAACGTTCAGACTAAAAGTGCCCATTTTACCGTAAGTTCCTACAGATTTACCATGATAAGTTGCCCCAAACGCTTGAGCACAATCTTCGATCAATATAAGATTATTTTCTTCCACGATTTGAATAATTTCATCTAGATGCCCAGGATTCCCTAACATGTGAACTAACATTATTGCTTTTGTCCGAGGAGTAATTTTATTTCTCACATCCTTTGGATCGAGTGTTAATGTATCGTCTACTTCCGCTAAAATTGGTATTGCTCTAGCGAAGATGATTGAAGTAATACTTGCAATAAATGTATATCCCGGCACTATAACCTCGTCTCCAGGTCCTATTTTTAAAGCCCATAAGGCTGTTAGTAAAGCAGATGTGCCTGAATTCACTGCTAATGCATAACTCGCTTTGGTATACTTTGCAAACTCTTGTTCCAAGGACCAAACCTTTGCTTTAAACTTAGGATTCTGTAAATCTCCATATCTATATAAGTATCCGGATTCAATCACTTCTAAAAGTGCTTCTTTTTCTTCCTTTCCAATAATATCCATACCCGGTCCTGGCATTCAAAACTCCTCTCCAACAAATCTACTAAGTAACAGAAGATTTATATAAGTTTAGTAGGATTACGATTCTTTAATATTTTGTTGTTAAACAAATAAATGAAGTGAACTCACCTAAAATTTAAAGAATATGATACTAAATTATTACGTAAGAAAAGCAAAATTTTTTTTCAAAGTATTATTCTTCAAAATGAAAAACAATATTTTAAGCGTGATAAAATAACATTAATAGTGTGTAGAAATGACTGAAAATAATGAAAATGAAGAAGGATCAAATAGAAAGGAAAAAGTCGAGGAAAAAGAGCAAGTGAAAGAAGACATTGAGGTAAAAGCTGATACGGAAGAAACTAAAGCAAAATTCACATTTAAGTGCACTCGATGTGATAAGTGCTGCCTTTCACGTGGACCTATCCCTATTACTTTTTGGGATTTAGAACTATGGGCAAGAAATGGAGTAGTAGCTAATTTTTTACCTTATATGGATATATACAGTAAACCGGACGGCGGAATTGATCTAGTACTGAAACCCTTACCACCTCCCCCTCAAGAAGGAGAAGAAGAAAAACCACGAGATCCGTTTGGAAATATTCCCATCGAAGATCTTCTAGAAGTAAAATGTCCACTTTATAATAAAGAGAAAAAAGAATGCTTGGTTTATGATAATCGTCCTTTAAGTTGTAGAACTTACCCTTTAGAGTTTGATGGTAAGAACTATACTGTGGTTGATGTCGAATGCCCAGGTATAGGCGAGGAAGGCATGACTAAGGAAGATCTCACTAAAATGAGAGATACAGCAAAACAGATGTTTTACGAATTGACTCGCATCAGAATTGCCCTGCCCGTTTTAAGTCAACTAATTTCACAAAAAGTTATGATGGACTTGATGAGGCAAAATATGGAAGCAATGAGCAAAATGAGCGAAGATGATCGGACAAAACTCGATGAAATTTTAAGGAAAGATCAAGAACCTCAACCAGAATAAAAAATTTTTCTATACTTTTTTTACAACACCATATAAGAGTTAAATATTTCATGAAAGAAATAAAAGTTAATAATTCTGTAATTAAACTAGTCCAAGGAGATATTACAGAATTAAATACGGATGTTATCGTTAATGCAGCGAATGCTCAATTAATTTTAGGTGGTGGGGTGGCTGGCGCAATTAGACGCAAAGGAGGACCAACAATTCAAGAAGAATGTGACAAAATTGGAGGGACAATCGTAGGAGGCGCAGTTATTACTTCGGGAGGGAATCTAAAAGCCAAGTTCGTGATCCATGCTGTGGGTCCCCGAATGGGTGAAGTGGACGAAGATACAAAATTAAAGAACGCTGTTGTTAACAGCCTTAAACTAATGGATGAGCGTGGATTAAAAACAATCGCGTTTCCCGCTATTTCTACCGGAATATTTGGGTATCCAATTGATAGATGCGCAAAAATTATGATCTCTACCGCTAAAAAATATCTCACTGAAGAAACCCAAATAAAAGAGATAATTTTTTGTTTATACTCAACTCCAGACACTAAAGTTTTTAGCGATGAGTTGAATGAATAAAAATTGGTTTTATCTACATATTAGTAAAAATAAAGATTTAAAAGTTCGAAATAGATTATTTTTGTACTCCATTTTTAATCACTTTTTTTTTTTTTTATTATTCTCTCTCAGGAAGATAAAATATTTTCTCTAAAATTAGTTGACTTCTAATTACTTGATGGTTTTGGAATCTTTTTAAGGAAGATAAAAGAAGATTAAATATCCAATAATTAACAATTTTATTAAGCATCAAAACTTAAAAAAAAAGTAATAGCAAAATAAATTTTTAGTGATTTTACTATGAATGAAGAAAAACTAAGCTTTCGTTATATTAAATTTTTTGACGATGTTAGAGCTAATGATGTGGCTATTGTTGGAGGAAAAAACGCATCTTTAGGAGAGCTTCTCTCATTTGGTATCCCCGTGCCATTAGGATTCGCTGTAACTGCTGAAGCGTATGATTACATATTGGAAACGAACTATTTTAGGATCAAAGACGAAGAAATAACCCTAAAGGATTACATTAAACGCGATATTAACAAAATTGCAGAGGAACTTAAAAAAGAGGATATAAAATCGATTCAAAAAGTTGATAAATTCTGCGCTGATATCCGGTATGTGATTGAACAAGCAAAAATTCCAGACAGTTTAGCTGACGAAATATTAGAAGCATACCATATTTTAGTTGATCGAATTGGAAGTGAAAGCACTTTTGCAATCAGAAGTTCTGCTACTGCAGAGGATTTACCCGACGCATCTTTCGCTGGTCAACAAGACACACACTTAAATATTTCTGGAGAAAATCAGATTTTAGAATATATCCTTAAAGATATGGCCTCAATTTTTACAACTAGAGCTACAATGTACCGAGAGAGAGCTGGTTTTGATCATTTTACAGTTAAACTGAGTGTGGGTGTTCAAGAGATTGCTGGAGGATTACAAGGGGTAAAGTCTTCTGGCGTTATGTTTACCGAAGATCCAGATTCGGGAAATCCAAATGTAGTGGTGATTCGTGGAACTTTTGGTCTCGGAGAACTAATTGTTCAAGGAGCGGAGAAAGGAGACGAATTTATCGTTTTTAAGCACGGTCCTAAGTTGCAAATAATTAGTCGCGAGTTGGTCAAAAAAGAACTTATGATGATTTTTGACTCGGAAAAAGGAGGTACTATTACTCTACCGGTGGAACTAGAAAGACAAAAACAATTTTGTTTAACTGAGGATGAGGTTCAAATTTTAGCTGAGTACGCTATCAAAATACGAGAACATTACGGTTTACGTATGGATATTGAATGGGCTTTAGGTAACGATGGCAAAGTGTATATTGTTCAAGCCCGACCTGAAACTGTTCACTCACAGAAAGGAGACACAGAAGATATTTTTTACTTATTAGAGGATTCTTTAAAATTGATTGATGATGGCTTTTTAGTCGAAAATACTGGAACTGCAATAGGTCGTAGGATTGGTTATGGCAAAATCAAGGTACTTGAATCTATTAACGACGCGCACCTATTAGAGGAAGGCGATATTTTAATTACTGAAGAAACTAATCCTGATTGGACGTCTTATATGCAAAACCTAGGAGGAGTTATTACCGAAAAAGGAGGTCCGACATGTCATGCAGCGATCGTTTCCCGAGAGTTAAATATCGCATCGATCGTTGGTGCAGATCATATTATCGAAAAAATTAAGGAAAAACAACGAGATGGACTAGAAAGCGTTACAATAGATTGTAGCGAGGGTGAACCACGAATATGGTTGAAAAATGTTAGTTATGATTATGATTCCATAGAATTTGCACAACTCCCACATACAAAAACTCAAGTTTTAGTTAACTTAGGAATTCCAAAGGGTGCTCTTTCGTCAGGTAAGTATCCTGATGGAACGGGTTTAGCCCGGTTAGAATTTATAATAAACGATGAGATTAAAATTCACCCAAATGCTTTAATCGAGTTTGATTCTTTAGTTATGAGGTATGGAGTTCTTTTAGAACATAGAAAGAAAATAGAAAATATAAAAAAAAGCGATTTATACCATAAAGATCCATTTAATAGAGAAATTATAAAATTAAAAGAAACTATTGATACGATTAGAGAAATAACAACGGGATACGACGATAAGGAAGAATATTATATCGAAAAATTAGCGGAAGGAATTGCTACAATTGCAGCAGGCGTTTGGAAGGTATTACCTAACGGAGAGATTGGGGAATGTGTGGTTCGTCTTTCAGATTTTAAAACTAACGAGTACGCAAATCTAATTGGGGGATGGATATATGAAGGAGAGGAAAATAATCCAATGCTTGGCTTTAGAGGGTGTTCACGCTATGTTCATGAAGACTTCCAAGAAGCATTCATTTTGGAACTTAAAGCAATCAAAAAAGCCAGAGAATGGGGTTTAATCAATATAATTCCTATGCTTCCTTTTTGCAGAAGTCCAGAAGAAGCCAAAAAGATTATCGAGATTATGGAAAGTGAAGGTTTAGTTAGGGGGCAGGATGGCCTTAAAGTCTATGTTATGGCAGAGATACCTTCAAATATTATATGCGCTGATATTTTCTGCGATTATTTCGATGGATTTAGCATTGGAAGCAACGATCTTACCCAATTAACATATGGAGTAGGTCGAGACAATGAAAAAATGATACCATTAATGAATAGTTATAATTACAATACTAATAGCGAAGCTATTCGAAGATCAGTAAGCCATTTAATTAAAACCGCTCACGAACGAGAACGAAAGGTCGGGATATGCGGACAGGCTCCTAGTGACGACCCAGAATTTCTAAGATTTTTAGTCAGGGAAGGGATCAATTCGATTTCACTGAATTTTGATACTTTTGCTCGCGGGCGAATTAATACTTGGCGCACTGAAATTATCGAGTCAAAATTAACGGAAGAAAACAAGGTAAATGCTTATAAATTCTTAGATAAGTGCGACAATTTAATAGAAAATATTAGAATCCCTCGCGGAAAATTGCGAAATATGGTACGAAAGCAAAGAAAGGAAATAAATGAAAAATTATTAGCAGTTACAGAAAACTTTGATGAAATTTTTAAAGAAATTTCGGATATCTCCTATAATTTTATAAGAGATTTAAATCAAGGAGATATTGATGAGTTTGTTACACTATACAATAGATATAACGAAAAGGTAATGAAATGTGAAGGAGAAATTCCAAATCTTACGAGCCAAATTCGTGAATTTGGAATTTTCTAACTTTAAACTTTAGATTTGTACCATTTAATATATTCTACTTTTTAAAAATCAAAAAAATTAAATTTCAATGAACATTCAAAAAAATCAAGTAACTGAGATTTTAAATTAATTTTTTATCAAAACAAATACTCTGGTGGGATAATAATGCCAAGGGGTAATGAATTTACAGAAGAAATCCTTGATACGTTTCAAAAAGTCGATTATTTGCTAAATGGCATGATCAAGGACCGAGGAGTTCCAAGAAACATTAAACGCATTGCTCAGAAGGGAATAGATGAGTTACAACGGGAAGACGATACGCCGGCAGTGCTTGCAAGCAATGTTATGTATATGATCACAGATTTGTCTCAAGATGCAAATATTCCATTCCATTCACGAACAACGATATATCGGATAATTTCATTGTTAGAAAATATTAAAGACTAACAAATCTTATTTTTAATTCATCTAATTTATTAATAGTAGTATGGGCTTTCTTCACCTACCGATTTT
Source organism: Promethearchaeota archaeon (assembly GCA_019894735.1). The sequence continues at coordinate 8,336 of JAGXOB010000098.1, forward strand.
TTAACGGGAAGGTGGTCTAGCTTGGTA
>JAGXOB010000099.1 GCA_019894735.1 Promethearchaeota archaeon
AAATTATCCTTCACAAAACGACCGTGCCAAGGTGATCTGTCAACCGCCGTTATAGGTCCATAATTCATAATGTAGTCTAACTCTAGATCAAAAAAAAGAACGATATCAATCTTGATTGTATAATTCTTAATAAGATAATCCACGGTTACATATGGATGTTCAGCATAGAGGAGCTGTGGATGGTGAAATTCTTTTAGAGTTAACGATTTAATTATCCAATTATTACATAGAGAACGAAAATCTTTTTTTGATTCTTTTTTTGACTTATTTTTACTCAAACCATTATAATTTGGTTTGTACAACTCATAATTTAATCCAACAAACAAATCAATGTCAAAATCGTTTTTTAATTGCGTTTGTTTGATCCCCGTTGAGCCTTGAGGTTCAATCTTCGTATATTTGATACCCAATTGTTGAGCTTTCTCATCTAATAACGTTTTAAGTTGCAAAATAATATCATTGATTAATGTAAGCTCTTGTTGGGTCGGTGTTACATCTTCTAAAACTTCTTCAAAGATTGAATCTATAGAATTCATATGTAAGGTTTTTGAAAGCTTTAATTAAAGTAAAATTTAGTTCTATTATATAAAGGTATTGAGAGTTTAAATAAAATCTCAAGTCAGAAGAATTTTTATCTGACAAACTAGATACATCTTTTAAATTGGATTCCTTAAAAGACTCCAATGAAAAATCTCAGTACCGGGAACTAAAATTTTTTGAATGATGCGAAAGCCAAAACGCTTAAAAATTTCTAAGTTTTTTTCTTTATTCGTTTCAAGATAAACTGGTTTACTTTCTAGATCAAACCTATTAATAGTTGCAGATAATAACTGCTGTCCAAAACCTTTTCCCTGATGGTTTGGTGCTACTCCAATTAGAGATAAATACCAATGGGGGTAAGGTACTAATTTTTTATGAAGATTATCTGAAAATTTATGAAATTTATTTTGCAAAGCTAGGTATTTCCATTTAACTTTAAAAGGTAGAACTAATACTCCCGTTTTAATCGCTTTCCATATGGTGTGAGATGGATTATTTGGTGGTAACCAAACAGTAATACCTTCTAGATTTGGAGATGAGTATACCTCTCCATAACGTAAACCATATTTGATAACATGTTGGAAATAAAGATTTAGTGTTTTTAATCGTTGATTAGTATCGGGAATAAGAAAACTGAAAACAGGATCGTGACGAAATGCCTTACTAAGGACAATACCAGCTGTTTTTAATTTATCAACTGGAAAATGCAACATTTTTTTAATTTCAATCATTACATGCCCCACCACGGGTGTAGCATCTTTCTTTGGAGGATTATATATTCTCGTAAAGCTTGTTTTTGATCTTCGGTTAATTCGCCAAGAAATTTACCCATAAGTTGCCTTACGTGGGATTCGGGTACGTTCACGTATAAAGTTTCATCTTTTTCGATATCTCTCCCGATTTCTATACCGCGAATAGAAATAGCCACTTCAGAGTCTTTTCCAGCTTTTTCTAAAGTTTTTCCCTTATCTTGAATTTGGTGGACTCTTCTCGCTTTCTTTCCATCTGCGGTTATTAGAGTTACTTTTGGATATAAAGTACCCGCTTCAACATGTACTCCAAATACTGCGGGATTTGAGTTTCTAAATATAAAATCGGGAATCATTTTTAACTTTGCAGGTAATATTAATTCGCTTAAGCCTTTTGCGGTGTCTTCTGCTTTTCGTACTTCAGCATATTCTATATAATCTTCCAACAGTCTGTAGATGACATTATTCGTGAAAATTCTAATATTGTCTATTATAGCTTGCTCTTTTGCTTCAGGTAAAATGGCGACATTAAACCCTAGAACTGCTGCCGAATAAGGATCGAGAAGTTTAACTAAATTAGCATTCATAATATCCTCTTTTTTAATGGGACCTACATCGGCAATGCTTATCTTCACATCGTTTTTTGTAAAATGGTTTTCTAGTGCTTCAAGGGATCCCAAGGTATCAGCTTTTAACACGACTCCAGCCTTATCTGTTTTAATCCGAATACTTTCTACTTCTGATGCTATTTCGTTGTATACAGTTTCTTCTTGCGAAGGGTCGCCAATGCCTCTAAATGGGGATCCTGCTACAACATCATCTAAATTAGGAGCAAGAATCTTAATTCCAGCTGCCGCACTTACCATATCTACAGAATCAAATTTTTGTCTCGGATCTCTTATCTCATCTAAAGGTTTTGGCAGGAGTAAAGCTCTAACTTTTGACTTGATAGGTTTTTCTAAGCCACCAACAATGAATTCTTCGCCTTTCTTGATTACACCATCGTATATAAGGACGTCCATAGTTATAGCTTGGCCCTTTTCTTTCTTCACTTCCAAAACTACGCCTTTAGCGGGGCCTTCGCTAAACTTCAAGTTTTCAGTTAAAAATTGTTGCACAAGACCCATTAAAACCATCAGTAATGTCGATATTCCCTCGCCCGTTTTGGCACTCGTAGGTACGATTGCTACTTTTTTAGTAAAATCTTTTATTTTATCGTATCGATCTATTCCCTTAAAGCCTTCTCGTAGGAAATCTACTCCGATTTGAATTAATTTTTCATCGAGAAAATCTCTTACGTGAGGTTTTTGCTTGTTATATGAATCTAGAAAATCAGCATCTTTAATTGACTTCCACCCGGATATCCTATCGATTTTATTAGCGGCGATAACAAATGGTACTTTCCGCTCGCGTAAAATTCTAACTGATTCCCACGTAATTGGCATATTCCCTGCTGTTACATCGATAACTAATATTGCTATATCCGCAACAGCTCCCCCTCTTTTACGTAGGTTCATAAAAGCAGCGTGTCCTGGAGTATCAATAATTAAAATACCAGGTAATTGAATTTCTTTGTCAGCAAATTCTTGTTTAGATTTTTTCAGAAACTCTTTTATATCTTCGGTCGGAAAATAAGACGCCCCAATGTGTTGTGTAATACCGGCAGCTTCTCTTTGTTGTACTACGGTCCCTCGAATATAATCTAAAAGAGAAGTTTTACCGTGATCGATATGACCTAAAATCGAAGCTATAGGAGCCCTTATTATTTTTTTATCGGTTTCAGCAACCAATTTAACTCACTTTTGATAAAAAAGATATATAAAAATCTAGTAAATTTCTTATTACTAGATAAGGTACAACATGATATAGATTTTATTGTATAATTAACTTAAAATAAACAGAATTGAACCTCGAAATTACATTATTGTCTAAATTCTTCTTTTAAGAGTAACGAAGATTAATATAGAAAGATGGGAATTATTCAAAAAAACCAGGAAGTAATGTAATTTCTAATTAAACTCTCAAATCTGGTTTAAGTAGTTTTTAAGATATTTTCCTGTGAACGATGCTTTATTCTTGATAATCTCTTCGGGAGTCCCTTTCACTACTACTTTCCCTCCTTTTTCTCCACCTTCAGGTCCAAGATCAATCAAATAATCTGAAGATTTAATTACATCCATATTATGCTCAATTACTATTACAGTATTACCTTTATCGACCAATTTTTGAAGTACTTTCAATAAAAAGTTTATATCATAGGCATGTAATCCAGTAGTTGGCTCATCTAATATATACAGTGTATTCCCCGTACTTGTTTTTCTTAGTTCTCTAGCAATTTTCAAGCGTTGAGATTCGCCTCCACTCAAGGTTGTTGAAGACTGACCTAACTCTAAATATCCTAACCCAACATCTACTACAGTTTTTAATGTTTGTTTTAAATTAGGAATACTATCGAAAAATTCAAGAGCTTGATGAAAAGTCATTTTTAAGACGTCAGAAATCGTTTTTCCTTTGTATCTAATCTCTAAAGTCTCAGCGTTATACCTGAGGCCTCTACATAAATCGCATCTGATATACACATCAGGAAGAAAGTACATCTCCTTAAGAATATACCCGGTTCCTTTACATTTTTTACAATGACCTGCCGTCGTATTAAAGCTAAATCTTCCTTTTTTATATCCTCTTTCTCTTGAATCTTCAAGTTTCGCAAATATTTCTCTTATGTAGTCTAAAGCTTTTGTGTAAGTAGCTGGTACAGAACGAGGGGTTCTCCCAATTGGAGATTGATCTATATTGATTATTTTATCAATAGTATCGTATCCTTTAATCTCGTCAAAATCACCACTCGTTATTCGAGAACTGCGAGTGTTAATTATATTATGTAACCCTTTGTACAAGCATTCAATTATTAAACTTGTTTTTCCTGCTCCAGAAACGCCAGTTATGCACGTAAATACGCCAAGCGGAATTTTTACTTTTATATTTTTGAGGTTATTTTCTCTGGCACCTACTATTTCAATAAAGTGACTATCAATCTCTCGCCTTACTTTTGGAACTTCAATCTTTTTTTTTCCGGATAAGTATTTTCCTGTTAATGTATTAGCCTCTAGTATCGTGGCTAAAGGCCCTTCCGCTACAATCTCGCCACCACTTTCTCCTGCTAATGGGCCAAGATCAATAATATGATCAGCGTTGCGCATTATTTCATCGTCATGCTCTACTACTATAACAGTATTGCCCAAATCCCTTAATTTTTTCAACATATCTATTAACCGAGAGATGTCTCGTTGGTGTAAACCAACAGAGGGTTCATCAAGAACATATAAAACACCAACCAGGCGCGATCCTAATTGAGTTGCCAACCTAATTCTTTCGGCTTCTCCTACTGAAAGAGTGTGGGACCTTCGGCTCAAACTTATGTAATCTAATCCAACATTGTCTAAAAATGATAACCGATCTAATATTTCCTTGAGTACATCTTTAACTATCGTCTTTTGGATCTCATCCAATTGTAAGTGTTTAAAAAAATTTAAAGAATCTTTGACTGCTAAATCCGATAATTTGGCAATATTAATATTATCGACTAGAACAGAAAGACTTTCGGGTTTTAACCTTTGACCTTTACACTGAGGACAATCAATCTGATTCATAAAGCTTTCGTAGGTATCGCGGGCCCATTCAGAGCGGGTCTCCATGTATCTTCTATGCAACATGGGTATTATTCCTTCGAAAGGTCTAGCTACTTGATATGTTGACTTAATTTCGCCTTTACTATTTCCGTAGCCATTATTTTCGTTCTCGAAATGAAATTCGATAACTTCATCTTCTGTTCCAAACAATACTTTGTGTAATTTTTTAGGATCAATATCTTTTATCGCAGTCTTATTAGTGTCGAATTTATAATGCTTTGTGACTTGATCTATTGATTGCCAAGAATATCCCGTTAAAGAACCAAATCCAGGAATGTTTCTTATAGGTGAATCTTGAAGTGTTACTTCTAAATCGTTTCCTAAAACTAGTTCGTAGTCAAATTCCATTACAGTCCCTAATCCACTGCAGTATTTGCAGCTCCCGTGAGGAATGTTAAAAGAAAACATTTTATGATCAATTGGAGGTAAAGATATCCCACAATCAACGCACGCTAGGTGTTCAGAATAGATTTGTTCTCCTATATCGAGAACTTCTACAACCACAATTCCATCAGTCAACTCTAAGGCCTTTTCAATGGAATCAGCCAATCTTGTTTTTATATCGCTTTTCATAACGAGTCGATCCAAGATTACGCTAATATTATGTTTCACATTCTTTTCCATTGATATTTCTTCATCTAAAGTATATTGAATGCCATCTATTTCAACTCTAACATATCCTTGTTTTTTTAAGTCGCCGAGAAGGTCTTTATATTCACCTTTTCGATCTCGAATAATAGGCGCTTTAATAATGAATTTTTGGTTTTCCTCAATTACATCGAGAATTTGTTGGATTATTTGCTGAGGCGTTTGCGGTCTGATTTCTTTGCCACAATTAGGGCAGTGTGGAATTCCAATATTAGCAAAAAGTAGCCTATAATAATCGTATATTTCTGTAACCGTTCCAACAGTACTGCGAGGGTTTTTTGAGAGTGGTTTTTGTTCAATAGCAATCGCAGGGGACAAACCTTCAATTGAATCGACATCTGGTTTATCCATTTCTCCAAGAAATTGTCTAGCATAACTAGATAAGGATTCCAGGAATCTTCTTTGGCCCTCCGCATATAGAGTGTCCATGGCTAACGATGACTTTCCACTTCCACTAATACCAGTTATAATTACTAATTTATTTCTTGGTATTATAACATCAATGTTTTTTAAGTTATTTTGTCTTGCTCCTTTAATAATAATAGAATTTGTGCTCATATTTACTTCTACTATCCTTCAATTATTGATTTGTGAAAAATTTCACTATTTTATTTTATAATCTACAAAGATTGTATTTTTGCTCCTAAAGGGTATTGATTTTCTGATCATGACCTCAATTTGATTGAATAAAATAAAAATAAGATTAAAACGGAGAAAGGAGTAAAATCAATTATTAATGGATTGATTAATTAATAAATTATCTCTTTTATTTCCGCTTTAATCTCTTTATCGATTGTAATTATTGCGATTGAAGCAGGGGGATTATACGAAAACTCATCAATATATCCTCTTCCCGGATTAACTAATAAAGTTTTATCTACCCACTGGATTTTCGCTTCATGTGAGTGACCGTATGCAATAACATCTACATGATGAGCTCTAAATTCTTTTATTATTCTTTTTTCCAAGAAAGTTTCTGAACCACCAGATTCTGGATGAATAATACCAATGCTTATACCTGATATCTCGATCACAATTTTGGGTGGAAGTAATTTTCGGATAGCTAAAGGATCTGAATTTCCATAAACACCCTTAAAATAATTGGCTTTAAGCTGATTAAAGCCTTCAAAAATATTTTTTGATGTATAATCTCCAACATGAATTACCCAATCAGATTCTTTTATATATTGTAAGCTTTTTTTCGGTAAATCCTTGAATGAAGAAATATGAGTATCTCCGATAATTAAAACTTTAGTCTTCAACTTATTTTTATAATATCTTAGATAACATATACTAATTTTTTTTTCTCATAATATTAATTATAAGGTAATTGATATTGGAACAAAAATTATGCTATAATTATTTATCTTTCTTTATATCTTTGATTTTATCTCTTAAATAAGCGGCATCTTCAAACCTAAGTTCTTTTGCAGCCAGAAACATTTTAGTTTCAAGGTATTGGATTATAACATCCATATCCCCTTTTTTTTCTAAGTCTTCAATTTTTTCTTTTACGGTTCTTTTTAATTTCTTCGTTTCTTTTTCTTTAAATTCTTGTTCTTCGGAAAGCGAATTTAAAATGTTCTTCTTAACCGTTTGAGGCGTTATTTTGTTTATTTTATTGTATTCAATTTGCTTATTTCTTCTTCTATTGGTTTCATCGATAGCTTCTTTCATTGCGGATGTAAATTTATCTGCATATAAAATAGCTTTTCCTTCGATATTTCGGGAAGCTCTTCCAATAGTCTGTATAAGAGACTTTGTATCCCTTAAAAACCCTAATTTATCAGCATCTAGGATAGCAACTAGTTGTACTTCGGGTAAATCTAGGCCTTCTCTTAGTAAATTTATACCAACTAAAACATCATGAGTACCGTCCCTAAGACGCCTTAAGATTTCAAATCTTTCTACGGTACCTACCTCTGAATGCAAGTATGCGACTTTCAAACCAATTTCAGAATAATATTCAGCAATATCTTCTGACATTCGTTTAGTAAGAGTGGTTACTAAAATTCTCCCTTTATTTTTAATAACTTTTCTGATTTCCCCCAGTAAATCGTCAATTTGATTTTTGGCTGGGCGTATTTCCACTAAAGGATCAACCAATCCTGTAGGTCTAATTATTTGCTCTGCAGAGATACCATCACTTTTTTTCGATTCCCAACTCCCGGGAGTAGCGCTCATAAATATTATATATTTAATTTTAGCTTCCCACTCCTCAAAAGTTAATGGTCTATTATCGTACGCGGATGGAAGCCTCCACCCAAAATCTATAAGATTCTTTTTTCTTGATCTGTCTCCCCCAATCATTCCATGTATTTGCGGAATTGTTATGTGACTTTCATCAACAACAATTAAGAAATCTTTTGGAAAATAATCGATCAAACACATTGGTGGACTGCCAGGAGGTCTTCCGTCTAAGTGTCTAGAGTAGTTTTCTACTCCCTTACACCATCCCATCTCCCTCATCATCTCAAGATCAAATTTAGTTCTTTTCTCAATCCACTGTGCTTCTGCGTATTTCTTTTCTTTCATGAACATTGCTACTTGAATTTCTAACTCTTCTTCTATCGAGACCAAAGCCTTTTCCTTATTTTCTTCGGG
>JAGXOB010000009.1:0-2315 GCA_019894735.1 Promethearchaeota archaeon
GCCACCAAATAATCCGTGCCAGTAACTATCGTTGCATTGAGACTTATATATCTCCTTCCAAGCTTCTGCAATCTTGGTTTGAGTTTCCCATTTATTTTTTTCGCTCTTCAATTTGCCTAATTGGTCTTCAATTTGAATCAGTTTTTCTCGAACATAGAGCATTTTTTTGTGCATGTTATTTGATTCTGGATATTTTACTAAATAGTATCTCCAAAATCCTCCCTTTAAAAATAAATATTCTTGGCGCTTTTTTGGATCTTCTTTAAGCTCTTTTCTGATCTTCTCAAAAATTTTTCTTTCTTTAGTTGGCAATACCCACTCTTCCATTTTGTCATAACTTGCGGTTGGTAGATATATTAAACCTTTAGCAGGATATGTATCCATGTACTCCGAAAGAGTAATCGATTTTATCCACTTATTCTTAATTATTTGTTCGAAAAACGCAGGAATAAAAGGTTTACCCTCGTCCCCCTCTGTATGACCTTGAATGTAACATATTTGATGCGTAGTACCCCACACTCCCATTTTTTCAGCATCAGACATGAATAAAACACATCTATCGCCTTTTTCGTTTGCGACTTTTTTCAAATATTCAATTGACATAAATGTAGGTTTCCATGGGGCTAAATATCTTAATTCTTCATTAATAGGGAAAATTCTAAGAGTTTTTCCTTCATCTTCAGTATTGTACGAATAGAAGGTGTCTTTTTCCGTTATACCTGTAGATCTTAAATGGTTATCGTCTACAATTACATATTTTAAACTCACTCTATTTAGAAAAGAGGGGTAGTTTGGCTCCCATACTCTCTCAGATAACCACGCACCCTTTGCATCAAGCTTAAATTCTTTTTTTATTAAATCAGAAAGCATTTCCAATTGAGCTATTTTATCACGATAAGGGATAATAGCAAATATAGGTTCATAAAATCCACCACTAATAATTTCTATCTGACCTCTCTTTGCCATTACTTTTAATTTTTCAATTAGATTAGGCTTATTCTTAATAAACCATTCTAACAGATTTCCAGAAAAATGCAGGGTGAATTTTATTTCTCTATATTTATAGATATGTTCAATAAGAGGTTGATAGGACTTCTTATACACATCTTCAAATACCCAAGGGAAGTTATCAACTGGTTGATGGAAGTGCAGGCAAATCGGGAGATAAACGGTCTTTTCCTTAACCATTTCTTTTATAACTCCTTTAATTTTTAATTTTTAAGAATTATGATATAATATACTTAATATCAATAAGATTCCTTAGATAAATTAATAGTTTTATATTAAAATTTAGAATTTATAAGGATTAACCATTTAAAAAATGATCTAAATCTAGTTGTTTTTCTTTAACATCTTTATTATTTAATATTTCAGAATTAAAATATTCACTAAAATCTTCTCTAATTAAATTTTTTTGGATTAGGACTTTTTTTAGTTCTTCAGTATTATGAATAGGAATATTATATAATTCTTCATTATAGAGAGTCTTTAAAGCTTCCAATTCATGTCTATTATTAAAATCAATAATTTTATCATAAATTTCTTTATTTTCACCATGTAATCCAAAGAGAATTGCCGCTAAACTATGGCTAATTTTGGAGATTTTGAGGAAAAATCCATAGTGATTTTTGGATAGATATTATTTTAATTTATCGTGTATTCAAATCCTTATAAAGAAAAATATTAGAAGTCTTTCCTAATAAATCATCATTTGTCATATTTAACAATAGCGAGAGTTTTAGTATTCTAATATTAAATAATGCAAAAATTGGTTATTATGAGAAATTATTTTGATAAAAATTTATTCCAACAGGTATTTAACTCTAACGAATTTAAAGGCTGGTTACTTTCAAGAAGATGGTTTGGAGATAAATCTCTGTTATCAAACCTAATGTTTAAGGTTTCAATTAAATATTTCAACATAATTTCAGAGACACTTTTCTTAACAATTATCGAAATAACCTCACAAGATTATGCTAAATCATATTTTCTCCCTGTAATAATTTACGAGAAAGTTCAAGAAATTCTTGAACCAAAAGAGAACACGAGGGAAAATGTTGTTAAATTAACTGAGAATACATTTAGCAAAATAGTTGCGCTAAGTGTTCATGACAATCAAAAAGAAAAAATAATTTATTTTAACCTTATCGAAGCAGAATATTGCGTATTATTTTGGAAAAAGATGCTGTTTGATAAAAAAATTTCAGAAACCTTTCCCAAAATGTCTATGGAACTTACGCTGTACTCTGAGCAGTTTGAAGACGAAATTAACATGTCAAAGGTTCGCAATCTTATTGAAGCGAGTTTATATCCTG
>JAGXOB010000009.1:2412-3694 GCA_019894735.1 Promethearchaeota archaeon
GCACGAAGCTTTAATAGTGCAAAACGATCCACTTTATTCGAAGGAGACAGTTTTCAGTAAAGAATACTTGAAGAATTTTTCAGATAAATTAAATAAGATGGTAAATAGCATCCAAAATAACATGAGCAAGGGTTCTGAAGGAGCTTTTTATAAGTCGCCTAAGATAAGTTCACTACTAATTGATATTAAAGATATAATCGAAAAATTTCTGTCTGAATTTGATATTGATCAGATAATAATACAACCGGTTCATCAAGATCTCCACTTCCAACAAATACTATACGACGAAATCAATGGTGATTATACTTTCTATTTTATCGATTTTGAGGGTGATCCTCAACTTTCTGAAGAACAAAAAATGCAAAAATTCCCAATTGAAAAGGATTTGGGTAGTTTTTTGAGATCGTTAAGTTACATTAAATTTAACACATTACTCAATTTCATTGAGAAAGAAGTTGTTGATAAAGAGAGATTTGAAGTTCCAGCAGAATTTCTCTACAACCTTTATTTTAGAAAATCTTCGAGAGTTACGCAGAGACATAAAAAACTAGAACTCGCGTTGAAACTCCTTAATTTATGGGAAACTAAGTTAATGGGTAAAATACTCGAGAAAAGCTTGAATCTTCATTTTACATTGATTAATTGCTTTACTATTGAAAGAGTATTACACGAATTAGAATATGAATTACTCTACAGACCAGGTAATATTATCATTCCTATCCTTGGTCTAAAAGAAATAATTGATAAATACTAGGTTAAATTCTACTCATTATTATTTTCTGGAATTTTCGCAAATTCATATGAATAATGGGAAGATGATATACCCGATTCTTTAATTTGGTTATTGTATTTTTGACGCAAACTTTTGTTTCCTTTCATCTCTTCTTCTATATAATTAGGATTTAGCTCTTTTTGTTCGAATAAGCGCCATAAAAAAGCTTCAACAAACTTCTTTGGTCCAAATTTTCTTACAACGAGTAGATTGTTATCATCATCGAGGATACTACTAAAAAAACCTAAATTATCGCAAAAATCAATTTTATATTGGATATCATCTTGCTTTCCATAAATTCTGGCAATATCGTTTATAAATACTCCCAATTTGTCTCCAAAGTTTAATTGTTCGCTTTCATCCAATCGTTCAACTAGGTTCCGTAAAAAACTTCTCTTTACAACGACTAAATCGCGATCATTTAACGATAGTAGTGCTGATTTCTGTTTTATCATATATTTAGAGAGCCCTAGATAATTTTTGATTAAGTTAGTTTTAGTAATTCCTATC
>JAGXOB010000009.1:3789-45403 GCA_019894735.1 Promethearchaeota archaeon
TAATAGTGCTGATTTCTGTTTTATCATATATTTAGAGAGCCCTAGATAATTTTTGATTAAGTTAGTTTTAGTAATTCCTATCCTTTCATTCATTTTATCTAAATGGTCGTTCAATTCTTCATCAATTCTAATTGTTATGACCTTGGTTTGTTTTTTTGGTGTATTATTCTTACTCAATTAAGATCAACTCTTATCAAATTTATTGTAGAATTTGTATTCATTTAATTATATAAGTTACTATTGTAATCAAAGTATTTTAATTATAATGTTTTTAAGAATATATAATGGGAGTTTTATGTGAAATTAGTATCTTTTATTTCACTCCCGCTGAGGTAAAAAACTATACTTTAGTGGATGAGTTATCAAAATAATGTTCAGAATCTCATGTAATTTTACTATCCTTAACTAATTTGTCTTATTAATTTTACTTTAATAAAAAAACACTATTTCCAAAATTCGTTTTAAAGTATTATATTTTAAATAAACAACTTTTTGATTAAAAAAGATGATAAGGCAATAGGAACAATTATATCAACACTTTATAACAAATGTAAATTAAAGAATCTAAGTAAGAATTCAAATTATTCGATTATGAATTTTAATGTTAGACGATTTCGGAAATTCTTTTTTTATCTCCCTTTTTTTGTAATAATTGTAGGGATATGTAACACATGTAGTAAAAAGTTATCAAACGAATATTGAAATACACTTAAAAGGATAAATAAACTTTGTAATTATGTATCCCAAGATAAAAGATCACTTAAAAATTTGTTTAGGGTTGAACAATATTTATGGAGTTGAGCGAAACTAATTTATCAAATTCTGAATTAACAGATTCAGAGTTAAAAAAATCAAAATTGAATGAAGTTTTAGAATTAGAACTGTACGAAGAAAATCACGATTCCCGCGGTAATAATTCCGATAAACTAATCGAAAAAGTAGCTAAAGCACTTACTTCAGAAACAAGGCGCTTAATCCTCAATTTAATTCAAAACTCTAATGAGGGGATGGATGTTTCTAACATTGCATCAATTTTAAATATGACAGAAGCAAATATATCTGCTCAAATTAAAAAACTTCAAGAAGCAGGGTTAATCTATTGCGATTATTGCTCGGGTAATCACGGTGTTAGAAAAATTAGTAGGTTAAAATTTGATAAAATAATTATAAATATCTGAACAAATACTTTTTTCTTTTAGCGCAAATTGCTACTACTTCTCCTGATAGTTAGAGATTAACACATTTTTGATCTTTTCAAAGTGTCCTAAATTTACAGATAAGAGATCGTTCAATGCATTATTTAATCCAGCTTTTTCAATTTTCTTAATTATTTTATAGTATGGACTTTCCTTAAGGGTTTTTACGAGTGTTTTGTTTTCTTCAAGTTCGTTTAGTAAATAATTGCTACATTTTATTTCTTCGAGATTTAAAATACGTTGATTAATTGATAGCAACATGGTGTCAAAGGTAATTCTTAAAATGATTTCTCTATCGAAATCTTTATCAATGTGAAAAAGATAGTCTTTAAGTAGAGATATTGATTCTTTGAATAGTCTAATAGAATCGAGTCCAAGACTTTCGATTTTGTCTTTAAATTCTTCATTCCTAGTAGCAGTTAAGCATATCGCTGAAAATGTTTGATACTCTGCTACAAAATGAATGAATCTAGCCCTCGCGTTTAATACAGTGTTTTTAGATTCTATATCTTTTAATATATCATCAAGATTATCTAGCGATTTTTTAAAATATGTGGAAACCGTATAAAATTTATCAGCAGCGGCTTTGAATTCTTTATTGATTAGCAAAGAATGAGCTTTTTTTTCTTCTTGCTTATAAAGTTCATCAAATTCATTAAGCATCATAACTGCTTTTAATATTAATTGTTTTCCCGTATCTTTTGTTAATTGGGATCGTTCAAACGCTTGACCCGCTTCTAATAGAAATCTTGAAGCTAAATCTTTATATTCTTCCGGATCTGATTCTAATAAATAATCGGAAGCTTTTTTCCAACTTTCACCTGCAGTTTCCCAATCTCTCATTCTAAAAGAAATGTTTCCTAACTGAATTAATAGCTTTGCTGATATTTCGTATAGTTTTAATTCTTCAGTTTTTCGAATGATTGACTTTAATCGGTAAGTTGCTTGAATATTGTTTTTAAATTGAGAAATTATTCGAGTAATTCTGATATATAATTCATCTAGTTTAAGATAACTACCTAAATCTAGATAAATTTGAGCTGCTTTCTCATATTGTCTTATGGCGTCATCCCCCTTTCCTTTATCAGCTAAAGTTTCAGCAGAATCAATTAGTTTGATCGCTTCAACTTCTTTTTCTTCTTTTTCTTCGTTGTCATACATGATGGATAATACACTTTTAATTAGAGATTAACGTGATCTCAATAATTAGGAAACCTAATTAAGTAATCTATATGCTATATTATATTAGTTATTGTATGCAATTAACATTATTTAAATTTTGATAATAAAATATTGTCTCATACAATATTTTTATAAATTGTCAAACAGTCTAATGCTGTTGTTTTTCATCACATTTTTTAGTTCTAATGCTTGATAAACTGACGAAAAACATTCTTTTGCATCTTCAATTGCTCCATAAAATATAAAGTTAGAATACCAAGACGCTATAAACATTACGCTTGCTTTACGATACTTTGTGTGAAATTTAAGATTCAATCGAGGTGAGGAATACTTAAATAGAAAAAGAGTAGGTGCTGTTCCAACAGGGAGTTTAAGAGATTTGCTAACTATTTGTTGTGTATCAAGAATGTGAGAAAAACTTTCAATATCAATAACACCTCCATCGATCCAAATTTTCTCAATGCCAAGTTTTTTCAATCCATCTATAATACTAACATTACCAGGTTGGGCTTTATCTGTAATATAGGCATATCTCTGAGTTGAAGTCATGTTACTAGCTCCAAGGATTAAAACTACCACAGAAGATATTCTGTTTTTCTCTATGAGTTCAAGCTCTTTTTTATTCTTGAGATTGGATATAGAATTATATATGTACTCGTCCGCTTTGATGCCATTTTCATTCAAGTATTCTATTCCAGCAATTTTTGCATCAAAACTACCACCTAAAACAAACGGGGGATCATAGCTCTCCAAATAAAATTCTAGATACTTAACCATAGCTTCAGGCGTAATAGCAGAGATCTCAACTAGCTCTGGAAGTTTATACTGCTTTGCCAAACTTTTTTGGTTATCAATTCTTTTTTTTGCTTTAATTGCATCGAACTGACACTCGTTCTTCCTGTCAATAAGTGTCTGACCTTGATAAAACATTGTACCTATTAAAATAGGGGGTAACTCAAAATTACCAACCCCAAGTTTTGCAGTACCATATGAAAAATAATCTTCATTCATATCAGGTTCAATAACAAACTTTTCGTTAATAATTATAATTACTTCTAGTAAGAACGATTCAAAAAAGAAGATTGCGATTAGTATTGATGCAATTTTACTCCGCACTTTTTACAACGACTACCGGTTAAATCTTTAAAGCAATGTTCATGATAAAGGGTTTGGCAATTTCCGCACCTTAAAATGTCTGGGCCTTCCTCAAAGATAAAATAGCACACTGGACACGAACCAAACATCGCATCAGAATCTAGATCACTGAATTTAATTGGTTCTACATGGGAGAGTTCGGGTCTTGCTGGTTCCTTTTTTTCTTTAATTATTGGTTTCGCTAGAGAAGTGAGTTTTTGAGCTTGCGAAACTTCAGTTGGAATTTTTAATAAGTAATAACAATGAGGACATCGTACCGCACCTGCTTGTTTCATATTTTTCTCTTTTTGAGAATTAGCCCAGGAGGATAAACAATGTACATGATATGGTGTTTGGCAATTAGGACAATATCTTCCGCTAATGTAAAACGAACTTTTCGTGTATGGATTTACGTCTGAAAAACAGATCGAACACTTTTTATAATCTGCTAAACCCCTAATTTGTAATAAACGCTGTTCTTGGTCTTTTGTTAAATCTTGAACTCTTAAAAGATCAGCAGCAATTTTTCTGATGAAAGCAGGATTTTCAATTACCGAATTAGCCCCATCACCGTAGGTTTTTATGTTTGAGATTGCTAAGTCGTGTGCTGCTTGTAATAAAGATTGTTCGTCGTTATTGTAATAATAATTTCCCCCCGTGAGATCACTCATCCTTTTTAAAATATTAAGAGGAGATAATTCGCCGAGACGAAATGAATCTATTTTTATATTTAATCCTTGAGCTAAACGAGCCATTTTCAAGGGATCGATGGACATCTTAGTGAAGTTTCCATCAGAAATGACAAGAATACGAGGAATCTTAGCTTCGATTTTACGTAATTCTGAGATAATTAATTTAATTGAAAGTCCTAAAGCTTCTCCCATGGCAGACTTTCCTGAGACTTCCATGGAATCTAGAGCTTCGAAAACTTTACTCGCATTATTTGTAAAATCCACAATTTTTTTTGGTTTATCTGAAAAATTCACCACCGCAAAAGCACTTGAACCATCTTCAGCAAATCTTTCGTTTATTAATTTTTTAACGGCGTCGATACTACTCTTTAAACGATTTGGTTTATAATCTGCTCGATACATAGATCTAGATGTGTCAATACAGATGATTATGTTTTCTGGGTGCCGTTCAGACAATATTAAATACCCGTTATGCTTTTACAAAAGCCCTTATTTGTTTCTAAAATTTATATGATACAATAATAATAAATAATTATGTTTTTCCACAAAACTAAAATTTTATTAATTAGATATTTTACTATAAAATAAAGTTATTTTATAAATTAAGTTAAATTGATATTAAATCCGATGTACCATGTCTGAAGAGGAGACAAAGACCGTTGTGATTAAAGATTTTTTCAAAAGTTCAGTTATTCTTAACGAATTAGATGAAGCATTGAAATTCAAGCCAGATACTTTAATTGGAATAGATCAAATTTCATCTGAAAAATTACTTGAAAACAATGTTAAAAACATAGAAGAACTCGCGCATCTCTCTTTAGAGAGTCTTCCTATTATTAAAGAAATACCTAATAAGGTACTTATAAAATGGGTTAAAATCGCTCAAGTATTAGAAAAAGCCATAAAGGAAAAAATAAAGACTCATAAAAAAATATTAATGATTGGGTTGGACAATGGTGGAAAAACCAGTATCTTAGCTGTCCTTCAAGATAAGTTCTCGATAATTAAGTCCCTTCTACCAACAAGGGGAGTAAAACGAGAAAAATTAGATTTTTTTGGTTATCCAATACTTTCTTGGGATTTAGGAGGACAAGTTCAATATAGGGAAAAACTTTACTTTAACAGACCGGAATTATTTTTTACTGAAGCGGATTTAGTTTTATATGTTATTGATACACAGGATAGTGATAGATTCGCAGAAGCCGCGAATTACTTCCGCCAAGTTTTAAAAGTTTTAAACGATTTAAACGAGTCTCCTCCTATTTTAGTGGTATTATCAAAAAGCGATCAAGATGTCCGCACATCTCTTGAGTGGCAGAATAACATATCTGCGATAAAAAATAAGTTTAATAACATAGTAAGGGAACAAGATAAAACTTCAATCAAGTACTCCGATACAACAATATACCAAAAAGAAACTATACTACAGATGTTTAGCGAAGCGTTAAAATTAGTATCCGAAACATCTGAAATTATTGAAAATATCCTTGAAGATTTCACAAATACGATAGAAGGAAAGGCTACAAGTTTAATTTCAATGGACGGTTTAATTTTTGGCAGTTACACGAGTTCGGATATTGATGAGGCATTATTAAATAACACAGCTTTAATCATGCAAACGCTCTCAAACTTTCATAATTCAATTGGGTTAACGAGAGAACCCTCTATGACGCTTGATTTTCCTCTGAATGGGTTTGCAATCCGTGGAGAAAAATTATTTGAATATTCCGAACTAAAAATATCGGTTTATCTATGGCTTTTATCAGGCAATGTTGATTTAATTTACGAAAAAATAGACTATTTCAAACAACAGCTATTACCCTTGATTAATTTATTTCTCTAATTAAAAAAAAGTATGTTTTTTAAATTTTAAAACTCTCAAATCTTCCGTTGCTGAGAGAAAACTAATTTTCTACAATATGATTATGAGATATAAGAATAATATTTTAAAACTAAACTTTCCTATTTTAACTCTATACACTACTTATGCCTCATCTGTCAAAAACATATTCCTAGCACCGATAACTTTCACTATATCCTTTCTGATCCCTAATATCATTTCCCGTTTTGAAGAATCTAATAGTTCTGAACGAAATAACACTTTTATACGATTTCTCAACTTTTTTCGAAAATCCCTAGGGAAATAAACTTTTATTAATTTGCTTTCCTCTAAAAAAACTAACAAGCAAATAGTATTTATACTAGGTTCTTCATCAGAATCAACCACATTATGAATTTTATCTAACAATTCTGATTTAATTTTGGGTTTCTGTAAAGAATATAGTTTTGTTTTCAATTCTGGTGCGATATCGCTTTTTAAAATGCCTTGTCGTTCCATAAGATCAAAAAACAAATAATAAAAATCATATTTCTGTGATATTCTATCAATCCAACTCATTAAACTTCGATTTTTCTCTGAATTTTTTATAATTTCAAGTATTTGATCCAAAATTTCGTCTCCCGTTGAACTTGAATCAGCTATTTCAACGATCCCTTTTATCGTTGTTATTTTACCTTGAAGATATAAATCCATCAATAATGCTCCTGCAAAACCCAAGATTTCGAAGCCCCGAGAATAACAGATGCCCTTTTCTTCATTCAATACCATAAGTAAATAACTTTTTGAGATATTAATTTTAATTTCTCCTCCATCACTGTATACAAACACTATATGTAAATTCTTAACTTATAAGAATATAGAGTTCTTCAGCTATTTAAGCTATAAGAAAAACAAGTCAAGATTCTAAGGATCGAACAAAAAAACTTAAGAGAGCTATTTATTCTTTATTATATATATTAAATTGAGAATATAACATTTGAAAATATAAAAGAAAGAGAAAAAGTCTACTATGGTAAAACATAGAAAAACGGGAGCATATGAACATTTTTGCGTTCTCATTTTCGCACAGGGAACTTGGAAAGAAACTGATAAGAATACAGTGAGAAAATTGATAATAGAGAAAGCAAAAAACATGAAAGATGTTCCCTATAATATATTCAATAAATTGACTTATCGAGATGAGATGCCTATCTATTCGGATTGCCACTTGTGCCAACCCATCTACAAAATGTTTGAGGAATTTAAAGGGAATAATGATGGAATTATGTATCAAGGCCACCATTATCTTATTCCAGAAGATGATTTTGATGACATGAAAAGTCTGGCAAACTTAATTATTTCCCATAAAAAAGTTAAAAAATTTTACTTACTATATCTTGACAGCTTCGGAGAGATTAAGAGAACTTCACTAGACGATATGACTTTAGAGGAATTTAAAAAAAAATTGATATTTGAAAAATGTAATATAGATGATTTTCTCTTGATATTAGATAATAAAAAATTTAAGAACAGAACGGTTTACGAAATATCTAAAAGTAGAGGTATGTAAAGTTGAATGAAGAGGAAAATCACGAAAAAAAGGATCAAATGGCAAAAGATGTAGCTGCAATAATGGTTGAGAATATGAAAAAAAACATGGAAGATCCTGATTATTTTGATAAAAGAGAAAAGATAAGACAAGAAGCTGCTAGCGAAGTTATAAAAAGAAGGGAAGAAAGGCATAAAAAACTTGAAGATGAATGAAATCTCATTAGAATCAGAAGTCCTTGATAATCTCGTATATTAAGTTTAACAAATCTACCTACATTTCAAGATCTTTTCTCGCTGAAAGTAAAAAATCGGTGCTTTTTTCCATCATCTCGATTGCTTTGTTAAGTTTTTCTACAACTGAGTCTAAACCATTTTCCTTTGCAATATCTCTCCATTTTATGTAACTTTCTCTATGAGAGTCGTTGTGTGCCGCCCAATGCTCGCATAATTTAGAAAGTTTCAATATTTGTTTTTCTACCATTTTAATCGAAATTCACATTGAATGAGTATTAAAAAGTAATCCAATAATTAGATTGGATAGAATAAAATCTATTTATTACAAAGAGGCTAAAAAATCTGATACCGCTACATCAGACATTTCTTCATCAACTAAGCTGTCTTCAATTTCCTCTACGAGAAGAGTAAATATAAACGAACATTTATCTCCTCCAATTAGAACACATTCTACTTCTTCACCGTCTGCATCAAGACCTAACACATCAAAAACACTGTTGAAAATACCGAGATACAGCAAACACAAATTTTTAGCCATAATATTTCCCTTTTCTTGGGTTGCTAAAGAATCATACACATTAATAATGACACGATCTTTCTTGAACATTCCAGTGAGTCCACCATATCCCATTAACATCAAGACCTCGAGTGTGCCTAATACTACTTCCTTTTTAATAGTCATAGCTTCACTACTCCAGTCTTTATTGTAAAAAAATTTCTCCATAAATATTTTGCCGAGAGATTTTCCAACCCATATAAGGATATCTTCAGCATTTGTTCCAGCGAATTCGCAAAATTCCATGATCTCATTAGGGCGAAGCATTACGAGTCTCATGTCTTTATTTTTTTCGCCTAAAAATAGCTGTCCTTCCTTTTCTTCAACATTTATTTGTAGGTCTTTTTTAAGTCGTTTGATCATGATTTTGATCTTTTCCAATAATAGTAAATCTTAACTACCAATATGTTTGAAACTATTTAATATAATAGAAATTTAAATGGCTAGCTATATAAATTTATTGATAAAAGAAATTACAATTCATAATCCTACTCTGAGACTAGCGTGAAAATGGTGTTTAGTGTTTCTTCAATATTATGGCTAGTCTTAACAGAAGTAAACACGAACTTCCAATTGCTATTCTCTAATTTTTCAAATTCAAAAAACTCGATAATTTCTTTCCTCGTTCTTTCAAGAGATTCATCGTTGTTATGACCGATATGGTTAATTAAATCAATCTTATTACCTAAAATTAAAAGTGGGACGTTTAGGAATTCATTTTGATTAATAATCTTCCAAAATTCTATTTTTGATTCTTCAAATCGTAATTGGTTAGCAACATCGATCATATATATAATTATATTCGAATCCTGAAGTCCTAATAACCATCTTTCTCGAAATGAACTTTGTCCAGGACTATCCCATATTGACAATAGACCATCTTCTCTTTGAATATACTCAATGTTAAATTTTTTGTTTGGTGTAAAAAAGTTATCGTTGTATTGACCTGTTTTAACCCTTCTAGTTAATGAAGTCTTTCCAACATTGTCAATGCCAAATAAAAACACTTTTGTAAATAAACCTGAGGGATGAAAAGAAACTTCTGGAACTTTCTCAAGGGTTTCGTCTCCAAATCTTTTTATATCGATAAATAGAGTGATTAAGAAGTTCTCGATCTCAATTTCGTCTTTTAAAGAACAGCTTCTCTCCGAATTAAGTAATTCATGAGATAGATCTTCGAAAATTTCTTTATAATCAAAAGGATTATCTTCTTTTTCAAATATTAATCCAATAAGCATTTCAGAATTAACGCATATCGTAAATATGTTTTGGTCTCCAATAACTTGTGAAATAGGACTACTAATCACGAAAGGATTAGTGTTATTCTTTTTTTCATTTGAACTTTCAATATTTCTACAACAAGGGTCTGATAGGGATCCATGATCATGGCCGTGAATGATTTTTAAAATAATATCATTGTTTTCTTTTTTAACTATATCTTCGGGGTAACTGTAGATGTCAAGATCATTTAAATCATGAGAATTTTTACGTTTTAACAAAAATATTTTTAGTAACACAGAATTCTCCTAATCATTTATTCCCTTAAGGATGTAAATAAAAAATACTTAAAAAAAGTTTGGAATTGGACGAAGAACCTTTCTTATAAACTTTATGCTATTGAGGCATTAATAACCAAACAGAAAAATAATAAAAAATGCTAAATTGAGAGTTTTAAAGAAAAACATTATTGATTTGCATCTTCTTCACTATCCACTTCTACTTCTGAGATTTCATCTTGTTCTTCTTCAGAAGGATCTTTTGGCTCTTCTTTTTCTTCTTTAGAATGTTTCTCCCCTACTTGTGCCTCACACACTGGACATTTCGTCCATCCTGGTCTTAAACTATATCCACAGTTAGAACATTCAGACATATCTTGATCAGGTTGCCATTCAGGAATATTTAATCCCCCTCTTCTTCTTTTCTCCGCTAATTCTAACAATTCATCTTCTTTCCATACTTCCATCCCGTCAGGTAGACCTGAACCACGTTCTTCAGCGAGTTTTGTTAAATCCTCCTCACTCCAAGTTGGAAGATCTGGTTGTGTTGCGAGTCTCTTTTGAGCTTCGCTAGCGAGTTCTTCAGCAGTCCAAGCTTTCAATTCCTGTCCTCCAGGGGTTCTGATCCCCTCTCCAATGGGTCCTGAAACAGCTGCTGCCTGAGTAGGTGCTTGTTGACTTTGTGAAGGGACTTGACAGCATGAAGCTGATAATCTTAATAAAGCTTCAAAACAGTTTCCATATCGAGATTCTTCTTGACTCTCGTCAGTAATTAAAACAATACTTTTTTTATCGGATGGTAAAGGCACTGTTATACTACACACAGCAATATCTGATGTAATTCGTCCCGATTCTAAAGCAGTAGTTATCTTTTTCATAGAATTAACTAATTCATCATCGATCATCAAAAAATCGCAGATAGGGTCACCGTGTCTTTGAAATTCTTCGTGATATTTTGCCAATTGATTTCTAGTTATTACAGAATCTAGAGAATTTATGAGAGCACTAACATACGGAAATAAGTGAGACTTAGGTTCCTTTTGAGTAGCGTCTAATTTGTAATCTCCCAGATCTAAATTACCTGTAAAGGGTGCAAACAAAGGTTCTTGACTTTTTATCTTTCCATATAATGTCGTTCTACCGATGAAACATTTAACTTCTCCATAGTAGGCAATGGAGTTATCCAAAAGTTCTACTTTATCGTCATATATTATCCGTGGAATCGTTCGAAAGACTACATCTACCCATGGCATCTCTTTTACGGGAATAATTGCTACACAAGTTTTAATTATTAATTCTGATAATTTTTTAAGGTATTCTTTTAATTTTTTTTTAATTTCCTTATATTTGTCTTTTTCAAGTTCAGCTTCAGCCTGTTTCATAAAATCCTTGAACTTTTCCTCATTTTTTTTCACAGATCCTCCAAAACTTTTTACATCTCCTACGATGTTATCTTTTAGAATGAATGTAGCGTTGTTTATTATATCCTTTTGAAGTTCTGTGAGTTCTTCAACCAAATACTCGCTTACTTCAAAATCAAGACTATTTATAAAGATTTCAAACAGTTTCGCTTCTGACAATTTCTAAACCTTATTCTATCGATTAATTTCTTTTTATAAATATAGCAACGAAATGAATATAAAAATTTATTCAAAACATAATCATTTCACTAGTAGTTATTACCAATCATAAATTTTAGAATAATGTGATGATTAAATGAGTGTAAATGATATCACGGTCTGCTTTATTTCAGCTGTTTCAAAAGATGTCCAATATTACTTATCTGAGAACCTTAAAAAACTTCCAAATGTAGAGATGATATTTCCAGAAGACACTTCTGAAAAATCTCTATTAAAAATAGTTCCTAATGCGGATATATTAATTGGATGGAGACCCTCGAAAGCTATTTTAGACCGGGCAACTAAGCTAAAAATATTCATTAATCCCGGAGCCGGTGTAAACCATCTTTTACAATTGTTTACTAAATTAAATAAGAAACGGAAAGTTTTACTAATTAACGGACACGGAAATTCTTATTTTGTAGCTCAGCATGCTGTGGCCTTACTTTTAACTCTTATGAATAAAACTATTCCTCATCATATGTGGATGAAAGAAGGAAGATGGCGTACTGGAGACGATGATGCGGCGTCAATTCCATTGCGTTCACGAGAAATAGGGCTTCTAGGTTATGGCGCAATTAACCAAAAAGTTCATCGATTTCTCTCGGGGTTTGATGTCAAATTCCATATCTTAAGAAATAATTGGAATAAGCTCAATGACGAATTGCCGACTCCATGTAAAAAATATAATTTCAACCAACTTCATGATTTTCTAAAAGAAATCGATATCTTAATAGTAGCTGTTCCAGTAACTAAATTAACCTCAGGTTTAATAAAAGTCGAGGAAATTGCTCTACTAGGAGCAAAGGGACTAATCGTAAATGTTGCCAGAGGAGAAATTATTAACCAAGAAGATCTCTACAATGCTTTGAAAAATAGAATCATCTCAGGTGCAGCTATAGATGTCTGGTACGATTATCATCCACATCCAGATAATAACGGTGTTAAACGCCCATATAAATTCCCTTTTCATACGCTTGATAACATTATTTTATCTCCGCATAGGGCATACTCTCCTTTCATGGATCTGTTAAGGTGGAACGAAGTAGTGGAAAATATTACTCGTTTGGCGCAAGGATGTGAAAATCTAATTAATGTTGTCAACCTTGAAAAGGAATATTAATTTTATAGTTATTTAAGAATTAAATGTGTTCATTTATTCTCCAAAGTAATCGTGGTTTATTTCTGGAAATTAAGAATATGAGATTAGAGATAATATAAGGCTTTTTATCATAATACTTGAATTATTGAATATTTAGGAAGAAAATCGAAGTAATTGTCTGTCAATTCAGATACTTCTTCATATTATTAGATTAATTTCTTATTTCAGAATTTTCTCGCGAAAAAAATGACATATAAATTTTTTTTTCAAATTTAAAAGCCCGACATTTTTTGTAAATAAGAATTCTTAATTTTTATGAAAAAATTTCAATTACCTTAAAAAATTTTCCAAAATATTTTCATGAAAAACGAGTTTTATAGATTTATCTCTATTTTTATAACCAAAATGGAGAATAGGGTGTTTAATTTCCCTCATTAAGATTTTGGGTGAAAAATATTTTAACAAAATATATTAACCCACTAAAAAACAATGTTTATATATTATTTTGGTATAAATAATTATATATAGAATAATCAGAAAAAAATATGGTTAAGGCGATTGGATGAAGATTGTTACCGTAAATGTTCCAGAAAGTTATATAGATGCTATAAATAAATTAATAGGGCAAGAAGGATTGTATCCCAGTCGGTCAGAATTAATAAGATGTGCAGTCCGGGCTTTCCTTATAAAAGAACTTAAACTTGCTAGTAATATGGCAAAATACAATGAAGCAGAAATAGAAGATTTTGACGATGAAAATTTTGTTAGAGTACCAATTGAAGGGATGAATGAAAAATCCGAACCGGTGCGAGAATTCAAAACTTACAAAATTTTAAAGAGGTTAGAATACTAAAAGCTTCAATAAACGCATTTCGAGATATTTTGTAATCAGATTATTGGTAATAATGAGTTTTTTATTCTTTTTTCTTTTTTTCTCTATGAATATTCAATAAAACTTATAAAATTGGATATAACGACATATTTGTATGATTGAACAAATTTTTATTTTTTGTAATTATCCTAAAAATTTTTTATTTTACCTAGATGTTTCTTTAAGTATAACTTAAAGATTGATTGGTACATAAAAATAGTAATATATCTATGAAAGGTTAAGTTAAATATTTATTAGTGGTATTGTCTATTAAAATAATATCGCAATTTTAAGGGTGTAATATAATTTCGAGTAAAGAACCTTTTCCAAATTTTATGGAGTGGGGGATTATAAATAAGGAAAATTTTATTGGAAAAACATCATACGATGTTCCAATTAAGAGATGGGATCCATTATCAACAGTAATAATAAGATCGAAGGATTTTGGTTTTAGAGAGGAACGTAAAAGACATTATGGAAGATACTCTTACATCTCACCAATCAGAGGTGCTAGACCTAAAGGTTTTACGAACAGTGAAGAAGAAAAACAATTTTATGACTGCTCAAAGAGAGTTTCGCTAAATCATAAAGATGTGTTTACATCAATCACAAAAGGAAAGCCAATTTATGATGACTGGGGAAAACAATTAGGTGATGGTTTTACAATAATGATTACTGAAGACGAGAAAAGGAAAGACAATCCCTTTTTAGAAATGCCACATCGAAACCAAAGAATATCAGATGATTGTAAAGCTCTGACATTAATTAACAGATATCCATCGATGGCTCGAATAGTCGATCCTGATATTGAAAAATTAATTACCGAGAAATTGCCTTTACATTTGAAGTTCTCGAGGGGAATAAATTTAGTAACAATTTCGAAGAATTTTTATCCCTCATTATGCTTTAATTTGATTCCTGAAGATATCTTAGCCAGTATTTTCTTATCAATGAAAGCCGCAATTCTTTATTGTGTTGAAGAGGCAATTGAGAGAGATTTTTACGATATTCCTATTTCGCCCTTTTTCAATATAGGGTTAAAAGTGGGTGGTTCTCAACCTCGATTACATAGTCAAGTGTATATTGATTTGAATATGGATGGTCATGGAAACCGATTAGAAGGTCACCTTGAAGCATTTAAAGAAATGGGGGACAGCTGCCATCTATGCCAAACTTCTCATGGAGAGAGCGATCGAGTTATCATAAAGACAAACTATTGGACATTTTACACCACAGGAAGTCCTGTAAGAAATTATCACATTCGATTTCACCCAAATGAACATTTGCGCAGGTTTTCTCAACTAAAAGTCAATCAAATAAACGATCTTGCTAAAATATTAAAAGTTATTTTCCAGGGTTTGGATGACATTTCGATCGATAAAAATAGAAATATATTGTTTAACTGTTGTCCTTTTCATTACGATGCAAACTTTCATTTATTTGGAGATATTATCCCTCACGAGATAATAGGAGGAGCCGAAATGGTGGATGATATGAGAGTTGCGAGAAAATTACCCCACATAGCTGCTAGCGAAATCAAAAAATCAATTGAAAAATATGTTGAAGAGATAGAATGGTAATAGATTTATATCGATTATTCACCATATATATAATGTAAATTTTTTTGAGATGTTCAATTTGAAAGAATGGTCTGCTATAATACTTGCCGGAGGGAGAGGTAATAGACTTCTACCTTTAACCTCACTAATACCTAAACCATTAGTGAAGGTAACAAACAAACCAATGGTAGATTATTCAATAGCTCACCTTATTTATGCAGATATTAAGCATATTATTCTTGCTTTGGCTTATATGGGAAAAGAAGTAAAAGAATATATAGAAAAAACATGGACACCCGACAGGTTGGGTGATGTTGAGTTAGAATGTGCCATACAAGGGAGTAACGGTACCGCAGATGCATACAGATTATTAACCGATAGAATTGATTCTGAGAATATAGTTGTGAGTATGGCAGATATCATTACTAACCTCCCAATGAAAAATTTTATGGATTTCCATTTAGAGAAGGGAGGAATAAGTACTATTTCTATGAAAACTAGTGATAGCCATACAAGTCAATATGGTGTTGTTCTTCTGGATAATAATAGGAAAATATATTTATTTTTAGAAAAACCTGCTCCTATGGAATTGTATTTAAGTAGTATGGCTCAAAGAACAGATTTATTTTTACATACAAACATAATTAATACAGGAATCTATTGCCTTAAAAACGAAATTGATGGAATCTTACAAGAGAGGGGTATGATGGATTTTGGCAGTGAAGTCTTTCCTTACCTCCTTGAAAATTCCTATAATCTATATGGTTTTGTTAAGAATTACTATTGGATGGATTGTGGTAACTCCCAGACTTATTTATGGGCAAACTGGGATTTATTGCGTAAATATACTTGGCCAATTACTCCAAACGGAGAGGAATACGATGGAATATTTGTTACCGGAATTATTAATTCAGGACAAAATGCAAGCATTGAAAAACCCTCTTGTTTTGGGGAAAATGTAGAGCTATTTAATAGAGCAAAAATAAAACCACTTAGTTCCATTGGTAACCGCGTTAAAATAGGTGAAGATACGATAATAGAGAAAAGTGTTATCTGGGACGACGTAAACATTGGAGCTGGGTGTCACATTGATGGTTCTATAGTGTGTAATAGCTGCGAAATAGGGGATAACGTCGTTTTACATAATGCTATAGTAGCACCTAATAGTAAAATCAGCAATGACACTCAAATAAGAGATAGAACTCTGGAACTTGGTACTATTATCTAAGTTTCTTTTTGATGAAATTTTGTCAGGTTAAATTCTGTATATCTTCTAGAAAATTTGTTACTTGAAATTTGGAATTTTTTGCTATTTCTTCAATTCTCAGGTAATAGATCAATAATTCGTTCAGCTCCTTACTAGTGTTATCTTTACTGTTTGTAATTCTGTCAATTACAGCAGTTAACCAAATCCACCTTGTAAAAGTAGCAAATTGCTCTGCATTATACCAAAGAAGGTTATGATATCTATTTACTTTTATAAATACTTGAATTTCAGGGTCCCTAAAGAAAGATTGAAAAATTACGTAAAAGTTTTTTTCAGAGTAATCCATTGAGTTAGACCAGTTTTGGAGAGAAACCATTAGTTTTATAATTGATCCAACTTCCAATTTTTTCTCATCCTCACTTATTGATAATTCTTTCAATGTATTTGCTATATACTTTGATAATCGCCACTCATCAAATAAGCTACGGCTTTTCAGTTCATAATTCTTTTCTGATATGACTCTTCCTAATTGATGGATAAATATCCAAGAAATTAATATCCCCCATTCAAATTCAGACTTAGGAAGAATGTTGGTTAAAGCGTTCTTCAAAGTTGTAGATATATCTAAATGTGTAAAACCCTGATGTAATTGTAAAGCAGTATTCAATTTTGAGTGAATTTCTTTTTCTATTTTGGTCACATCCTTATTACTAGAAGAATATTTTTTCACTTCAGTTAAAAATGAATTTAGTTTTTTAGTAGTACTTTCTACGATTTCTTCCGCTCTCTGAGCTTTCAATAGATTTTCAAAACTATTAATATTGACTATTTTCTTAAAGGATTCGAGTAATGGTTGGTATATTATTTCATGAAGTGTTTCACTAATGTTATGTACACCTCTACCCCCAAGAAGATCGTACAATTGAGCGTAGTGGAAAAATTCATTATCATTAACTATCTGGAAATCCATAAATAAAAAGCATTGAAATGCTTGGAGTTCTAAATACATACCTTGTTCGTGAAGATCTTGGTTTCGTCTTATATATTCTAATCCGGTTATATAATCTTTAAAGATGCAATATCCTTCTTTTGGTAATTTTAATCCTTCAATTAGGGTTTTTTGGGTTTGAATATTATCATCGTTTTGTTTAACAGCAAAACCAACAGAACTTTTAATAAAACCTTTTGTTTCTGCATATTTATTGTGGTAAATAATCAACGCACGTTCAGTATTAACTCTATTCGAATACGCAAACACATCTTCATTAACCATATTTCCACTCCAAAAATCATAGAGTAAAAAATTGTCTGCATTAGCAAATAAGTAGCGTTTCTTCATTATAGGAAAGATTAATTTTTCATGTTGTCGAAGTAAGTTCAAATTGATTTTTTCATCCCAATAAGGGCGTCTATACTCCATACCGTATTTTTCGTGAAAACCCTCTATTTGACCGTGTCCAAACATAGGTAAACCCGGCATAGTTATCATCATTAAGCAGACGCCAAAATATTTCCCACTATCTCCAAATTGTTTAATAGCAGTTTCTTCGTCTGGATTATTCATGAAATTAACAAATCTTTTAAGGATTTCGGGGTCGAATTGCAAAGTATTTTTTAAAACTAGTCGATACATGGCGTTATCTTCATCTCTGAGCATATTCATAAATGCAGAATTATACACGCGATGCATTCCTAAAGTTCTTACGAAAAATCCTTCGAGTAACCAGAAGGCTTCTGCTAGCAGTAAAGTATCAGGATTTTCTTCATTGATTCTATCTACAACTTCACGCCAGAACTCTTGTGGCATTAATTTATAAAACTCATCTTTTGAAATACCTTGTTCTGCTCTAGACGGAATAGCACCTCCAGTTCCGGGTTCAGGAAACCACAAGCGTTGATAGTGCTTCCTCGTTAAAGTCATAGCTGCATCAAAACGAATGATGGGGAACATTTTAGACACATGTAATATAGTTTTTATAACTGCTTCTCGAACTTCAGGATTTAGAAAATTTAATTGAGCAGTGTCGTTCCAAGGAAAACTAGTTCCATCGTTTCCGTGGTAGATATATTTCTCTTCTCCTGATCTAAAATCCACATGTTTAAATGTAACAGCTGCATCGGTTCTTGAAAAATACTTATCTTCTATATAAATTCCAGTATTTGGGTCACCTGATAAATTTTCTCCCGAAAAAGTATAAGAGGGGAAGGGGGAATAAGGTAGAGATACGTACCAATCAGGATGCTCCAAAACCCACTTTGAAACAATTCCGGTATGATTGGGGACCATATCGCAGGCAAGACGAATCCCTCTAGCCATTGCTCTCTCCTTTAAATTCTTATATGCCTCATACCCTCCCAAGTCATAAGCAATATTATAATCGTAAGTTGAATAAGCGCTTGCTTCTGCTTCTGGATTTCCACACCATCTTTTAATAGTTTTGGATGCTTGGCTTCTCTCCCATAAACCAATAAGCCACAGTCCAGTAAAACCCCATCCTTTTAACTGATCTAATTCTTCATCAGGTATTTCATTTAAATGGGAAATATCTTTCTGATAAGTTAGAGATAATTGATTCATCCAAACATATACATTTTTAGCCATCATCACAACTTTAGGCATCCATTCTTTATCGAGAGTGTAATTTTCAAGTTCGAATGCATCATAATCATAAGCTTCGGACTTACCGGGACCGAATCCTCTCATTAATTCTTCTTCTCTTATGATATCAATAGCAATTAAGATCTTGAAGAGGTACTTTCCGACTAATTCCCCCCAATTCTCATAAATATATTCCAATTGCTCACGAATTGAATGGGGATATTTAACAACGGGCTCATTTAACATTTCAATTAAGTTTAAGTTATTTGGTCCGAATCTAGTTTTGTCATCGAAAAAGTTTGTAATTTCTTCAATAATTTCCCTGTAAGCAGTCCTTTTTTCAAGCGATTCATCATCAAATAGTTCTAAAAAAGGAGAATAAGAAGGATTACTATTTCCAAACCACACGTTTATGAATTCATCAACAAAATGGATTTTATTTCCAACTCCTTCTACTTCTTCCTTCAAAAATTCTTCTATGTTAACTTCTTCTTGATACACTTTTTCAGGAGGAAATTCTTCTATCAAGGAATGTATAGCCTTATTGAGCCTTAAATCTCCAACCGCATCTTTTAAATAATCAAAAAGTTCAAGGGTTAGAGACTCATTTTTTGTTTCTAGTCTGTACAATTCTAGTAGATTTTTTTTTATCTCATACATTAGTGCCATTCCATTGAATTCACCTATCCGAATAGCTAATTCAGGGTAATTGATTAAATCTCTCTTCTGATTTAATTTTTGCACAAATAACCTAACTAAATGGGTATCACCCTCAAATTCAATGTTTCCTCTCTCAGTAAATTTGAAGTCATTTAATTCATATTTATTTCTAGCGTCTCTCGAAATTTTCATACGGAATTTACCTTTCTGTTTATAGTCTTATATTTAATTATGCCCGACTTATTATATTATGCTTGCTTTTTTAACGAAAGTTATTAATGTAAAACAAGCTATATTAAT
This sequence comes from Promethearchaeota archaeon, assembly GCA_019894735.1. The sequence continues at coordinate 23,567 of JAGXOB010000009.1, forward strand.
TATATTTTTCAATTCGAAAATTCCAAATTTTAGTGGTTAAATTGTCCCAGCGCATTCAAAATTTAAACGAACTCTATAAAAACGGTCGGATAGTAGGAAAAGCAAATTACATCTTTACACCCGAGATCGCAAGCTCAATTGGTTCTATTCATGGAAGTTCGTTTAAGGTGGATGAAACTGTTGTTATTGGCCGAGATTACCATAACGATAGTCGCATGCTAAAAAGAGGATATACATCAGGAATGATGAGCACCGGAATAAACGTCTTAAATCTCTCAGATTGTACCTTTCCATTATTAGAGTTTACTATTAGACGATTTGGGGCAAGTGGAGGGACATATTTCTCAGGAGGCCATTTATATAGCGAAGATGTCGGGGTAAGATTCGCCGATGCTGGAGGAATTGAATTAGCTCCCTTAGAAATAAAAAAGATCATTGATTCATATAACACATATCCAGCACAAATTAGACGCGTTGACCCAAGGATGATAGGGCGCATAATCGATATCCCTCAAACTCAAGACGTTTATATAAAATCTTTAGAGCAATTTGTGAATAAAAAACAAATCAAAGATGCCAACTTAAAAATAGTTGTAGATTGCTCTTTCAGTCCAACGGGAAAAGTAACTCCCTTATTAATCAATGAAGTGGGTGTAGAAGTTATTGCACTTAATACTCACTATCGAGAAAGATCTAAAATACCAGTACCGAGTGTTAACACAATTAAAAATGCTGCGGATATTGTAAAAGCATCTAACAGTCATTTAGGAGTATGTTTTGATGTCGATGGATCTCGGATACTGGTTCTAGACGAGAATGGTTTAGAGATTAGTTTTGAAGATCTTTTAATGCTTTTTATTGCGTATGACCAGCGAATTAAAAATTCTAAAAATAGCCCAGTCATTATAACACCTTCAGTATCTCCCGTTATCAAAAATTTTATTGAAGAAAGCGGTCATCCGATTAAACTCGTAGAAAATTATCCGGGTGAACTATCGAGACAAATTCGGCAAGAAAGGGCATGTTTTGCAGCCGCAGACTCTCTGAAATTCTATTTTCCAAGTTATGCACCATTTAGTGATGGCAATTTCACATTACTTAAAATTTTAGAAATAATGGCAGTTCAAAAAGATTTAATTAGCTCTCTTACTAAAGGTTTCCCTAAAGGTATAAAAGTTAATAAAACTATACCTGTTTCTGCTGAAATTATAGATGGTATGCATAATAGGTTAATTGAATTTGCTGACGAACATGATTTGAAGTACCAAGACATTATCAATGAATTAAAAATAATAGATGACGATGTGTACGTTATAATTAAAGTGGCTTTAAATAGAAACGCAGTATTGTTATCTGCGGAATCAGAGGATAAGAATAAATCAGAGAAAATGATATTAAAGTTATCTAAAATTATTGCTAAACTATAACAATTGAATAACTAGTAGAATTTTTCTTTGTAAAGAATCAATATATTAGAAATTTTATGTGCAAATTTTAATTCTCTTAAACTATATTAATAATGGTCTGGTATTAATTTAAAATACCATGTTGTTATATTATATATAATTATTAACAAAATTAAAAATAATAATTAAAAGGAAGTTTTTATTATGGCTTTTGATATAAATTCTATTATCATTACTGGAACTTTGTTCGTGATATTTGGTGTCTTTTTATTTTTCGATCTTTTCAAAAGAAATGAACGATACGGCTATTTTGCATACATTGCTGCTTTGATTCCAATAAATTTCTTATGGTTTCTCCAATTTGATGTTCTTGGGGTATATTTAATCTTATTTATTCTATGGAATTTATGTTTATTCCGGGATTTGTTCGGTGTAGCAAGAGAAAAGGAACCAAAAGAAATTAACGACATAGTTTTATATTTAGCTTTAGGTCTTATAATACAGACAATCCTTACTGCGATCTTGCCAATTTCTATTCCAACGATGCAAACTAATACCACCCCATACTGGTTTTTCTATTTTCCAGATATTTACACAAGTACTTATGGAATTGAATTATGGGTAAATTTCCAAATGTTATTAGCATTTAGAATATTGGCAACTATACTAATTGGATTGATAATTGTACCGCTACTCATAGATCTTAGAGACGAAGAAGTACCTCTACCAGTTTTTATCATCATAATTGGTTTGTTTATTTTACCCTTCCTCTATTTAAGCTATATATGGTTACCTGAAGCAATGGGAGTACTAACCTTTCTTATGAGCGTCTTACTATTCATCACGCTTTTACTCATAACCAAGAGCGGAAAAGAAGTTAAGAAAAAGAAGTAATACTATAATTTTTATTTTTTTGTTATTATTTTTAAATATAAAGGATAATGAACTATTGAAATTACATGTAACCTATTTGTAATCGCATTTATTATTATATTGGCGAAAAGATTATGGCAAAAAAAAATGAGGATTTAGAGGAAAACAACGGTAAAGGTTCGATTAAGACTGAAGTAGTATATGATTTAAAGGATTTACCCGGAGTTGGAGATACAACTGTAAAGAAGCTGAAGGATGCGGGAATTGTGTCAATTAGAACTCTTGCTATTTATCCCATCACTAAATTAATGAATGAAGCAGGTATTGGGGAAAAAACAGCTCAAAAAATAATTAAAGCCGCTCAAGATATTGAAAACATGGGATTTAAAAGCGCTGATATCATTTGGGAAAAAAGAAAACAGCTGAACCGCTTAACAACGAATAGTTCGACTTTAGATGAAATCTTAGCGGGTGGCATAGAACCAGGTTCTGTTACTGAGTTTTATGGAGAATATAGAACGGGTAAGACCCAAATTGCTCATCAACTCTGCGTTGATGTCCAATTACCTTATGAAGATGGAGGTTTGGAAGGTAATGCTCTTTACATCGATACAGAAGCAACTTTTAGACCTGAGAGAATAATTCAAATGGCAGAAGCGAAAGATTTAGACTATAACAAAACTTTGCGAAATATCACTGTTGGCCGCGCTTATAATAGCGATCATCAAGTACTATTAATTCAAGAAGCGTCAAAAATAATAAAGGAAAAAAATGTTAAATTAGTAGTAGTTGATTCGATAATAGGTCATTTTCGAAGCGAATATGTTGGACGGGGCACTTTAGCAAACAGACAACAGCTTCTTAATGTCCATATTCACGATTTGTTGCGACTTACAGAGATATATGACGAACTAGCGGTAATGTTTACGAATCAAGTTTCTTCGAAACCTGATGTATTCTATGGAAATCCAACAGTAGCTACGGGCGGCCACATTCTGGCTCACGGGGCTACTGTAAGAATATACCTAAGGAAAGGAAAAGGAGAACAGAGGGTAGCGAAATTGATTGATGCGCCACATTTACCAGAGGCGGAAGCAGTATTTTCAATAACAGAGGAAGGTATAAAAGATGTATAATTACGGTTAATCGAATAAGGAAAAATATTAAAAAAACTAATAAGTAATATTTACTTCAACATCTATACCTTCTCTTACGGCTTGAGTGACTATACAGTATTGCTCGAACATCTTTTTACATTGATCTGCCCTTTTACGTGTAACTGGATCAGTAATCTTAATGTTGATATCGACATCCACTTTCATTACTCTCCAAAATCCCTTTTTATTACGAGCTATTGTCAATTCGGCCTCTGCTTTTAAATCATCTATAGTAAGGTTTTTCTTTTTCAAACAAAAGATGAAACTGGCGCTCAAACACCCTAATAATGCTAATCCTAACATCCTCGAGGGATTAGGACCGAGCATATCTACTTGATTTTTATTTGTATCGTCAATATAGCAATCTTTTACTTTCATATCACCAAGGTCGCATTTGAATATCATTTCTTTTTCTAGAGTTATTCCTACTTTTGATTTCATTCCTTCAGACATAATTTCCACTTCAATTTTAATCGTTGTTACGACAATATGAGGTAAAACGATAATTTTACTCTTAAATTTTTTTCCTTTTAATTATAGAGAAGTACCTTTTATGCTTCGAATTTTTTTAGCATGAAATGTCGAGATAAATGAAAATATAGCCCCAAAAAATAAATTAAAGAGATTAGAATAAATTCAAAAGCAAAAATACTAATAAATATCATCATAAGTATAAATAGTATTACTTCGATCCCTAAGCTTACTTTGCTGTTGTAATATTTTGAATCGAAAAAAGATTCTGCTTTTTTAAATTTTGACAAATAATTTGGTAGATTTTCAAATTCCTCTTTTGATATCAACAGCTTGAACCCAACAGATTTTTTATTAAAATAGAAAAAATTAGTGCCCCAATCAAAAGTATCAATAATAACATGAATTGAATACGCTGCACCACCATAGGTTAATGCGGGCCAATTAAAAAATATTCCAAATATTAGTATAAGAAGCGCTGGAATTATAGAATGAGAAATGAGCATTCTGTGATTGTGATCTATTGCGTATTTGGTAAAAAATATATCAAAATCACAAATAAAGGAAAAAAAAACGACCAGAACAAATTCAAATAAAGAAAAACTATAGTAATGGTTAAGAATTGAAGCTAATATTACACCGATGGCAAAGTGACTGTTAATGTGCATGGTAATATCATCTATATATTATATAATATATTTTTTATTTCTAACTCTTTTCATAACTTTCTTTTTAGTTTCAAATCCCTCAGGACCTTTTTTTTCAACTAGAAAAGATGCTGCTGCTGATGCAATATACCCTATTTCTTCAATTCTTTTCCAAGATTTATCAGATTTGAATAATTCATATAAAAATATAGCTAAGTAAACATCACCGGGACCCGTTTCATCTACAACTTTTGTGGGTTTAAAGGCGGGGATCTTAATTAATTTTTCTCCGCATTTCATGATTATTGAACCTGCCTCTCCCATTGTCATTATGTATATCGCGTTATTATTAAAAACATTACACCAATTCATTATTTTATCTGGCTCTTCTAGATTTGATAACATTTTCATTTCAACTTCAGAACCTTTAAGAATTAATCTATCACCGATTAGATGAATTATTTTTGATATATTTGCAATAGTAGATTCTTCTCTGAGATATAACACTTTTCCGCGATCATCAATATTTCTAATAAATCCTTGTAAATCTATTCCAATATAAGCCTTTGGAAATGTTTCTAAGATTTTAGATACATATTCATAGGAGATTTCGTTACATAGTGGAGATAATACGATGATTTGGGGAGGATTTGCTAGAATGAAATCAGGTATGTCCTCAAATCTAAGGTTAGGACTCCTTGATTTGAGCGTTAGCGTTCTTGTATGATCCGAATACTCTAGTAAAAATTTAGTATTAGCAACCTCTAGCGATTTAATACCTCTGAGATCGATAGAATTGTCATCAAATCGTTTTAAGAGGGATTTATCGAAGTTCAGAGTACCTAAATTTGAGATTATCACTACTTTTGCCGTCTTTTCATACTTTTTCAGGGACAGAGAACCAAAAGTAACAGTTCCACCTAAAGATGGTTTTCTTTTTTGTTTAAATCTAACAATACTATCAACTGCTAAGTGTCCGATAAAACAGATGTTGAGGTTTGAGTCCTTTTTTTTCTCGTGAATACCCATGTTTTCTTCTTCTAATCTCTTATTATTGAAAAAATTTACTCATTCAATATATTTGAAAACTTTATTTATGGTTTAAGTCTGAGTAAAGAAAAATTTTTATGATATCTAAAAAAGAGTGTATATAATAAATATGTATAAAATTTATTAACTACATTTGAGCGATTCTTTTATTTAAATCTAATATCTTTTTATCTTTTACATTTATCGTAGTTTTTAATTTATTAATATTTTTTTGCAAGTTCTCAATCAATTCTGCCATAGGATTGCCCGAGACTTCAGTCGGTGAAATTGCTGATAATTTTAAATCAGCTATTTCGCTCTCTTTTTCTCTTAATTTGTTTTCGAGATTCGTAATTTGTAGATCAAACTGACTAGTATCAACTGGTACTGTTTCATTTTTCCCTTTACTGATAGATTTTTGCATATTATTCAAATCATTCTTAAGCGATTCATTTTCTTTTTTCAGCTCTTCTAAATCTGTATCACTAAATTGAATGCCTTGTCCTTCTAATGCGCTTTTAAGTTCTGTTTTCTCTTGCTTTAATTTATCGATAATTCGTTTATACTTCGTTAAATCAGATTGTAAATCTTGGCATAATATTTCTAGTGGTTGTGAGGGTGATTCAGGGGGTAGTGGTTTAATAACTGAAGGTTCAGGGGGGGATAATTCAACGACAAAATCTACGGGTTTTGCTCTTAATTTTTCTACTAGTTCCTCGTTTAACCTCTCGATTTCTTTTGCTAAATCTGAAGTTTTCAATTCCATATCTTGTATTATAGAATTTTTATCTATTATTTGAGCTCTTAATTCATCCACTAATGCATCATTTGATGTTAAATCTGCTTGTACTGGAGATCCCACCGTCGCTTGCAAATTAGAGATTAATTTAGCTTTAGCTTTAATTTCGTCGTCCTTTTCTATTAACAATTTTATCATACTTTTATTTTTACTTCCTAACTCGGAGTTTTCCTGCATTAATTCGTTAAGTTTTATGCTTATATCAGTTACTGCCTCATCTTTTTCTACTCTTAATTTTTCCTTTTGTTCAACAGCTCTTTTAATTATATCCTCAGATTTAGAAATCAACTCAATATTATCAGTAATTTTACTCCGTAAAAGTTCGTTTTCTTTTTGTAAATCTCCAATTACCGAGGGTGTGTTTTCCGTTGATAATTTTTTTTTCCACAAACTTATAAAATCCTCAACCTTCTCATTTTCCTCTGGCATGTTTCTCAAAATTTTTTCTTTAATTTTAGGTTTTTTATTTTAGGTAATTTAAATCAATATGCCGGAAAAATATCCGACACAATATCCATAATCTCCTCTGACATCGGTACTAGTGTAATATTTCAATAATTTACCTTTGCTGCAATTTAAATTCATACAAATCAACATTAAAGTGGTTATTGTTTGTGCGCCACAGACAGTTGTCTGCGAAGCAGCCGATAGAGTTTTTTTTGGATCGAGTTCTACAAAAGCATCAATAACTTTCCGGTCTATTGATTTAAACTGATTTAATTGCTCTCTATTTGACACATTTTTATGGGACATATCTGATGAAGCTACTATGACAACATCTTTATTTAAAGTTTTAACCGATGCTGCTATGTCATTAGCTAATGCTTCAAATACGGAATACGCCCTAATACCTCCCATTTTTATAGTTACTATTTTAACATCTCTATCTTTCGCACAATATTTAATGAATGGTAATTGTATCTCAATGTTATGTTCTTGTTCCATAAATCCGGTAAAAGCGGAAGAATCATCAACGATAATATCACTTTTCTCAAGAATTTTTTGAGATAGTTCAACATCAATCTCCAGGTTTCCTAATGGTGTCTCCCAGGCCCCATCTCCTAATAGAGCGACTCCGCCATAACCAACATGATCAGTTCCTAATATTATAACCGTGTCAGGGATTTTCTCTTTAAATAAATTTAAGTAGGTGAAAGCAGCACATTTTCCTGAGAAAGCATATCCCGCGTGAGGAGAAATTGCCCCAAATATTGTTCTTTTCTCTAGATTTAATGATTCAGGCAATTTACCCGGCCCAAATTTGCTATCGTAAAAAGAAGACTCTAGATCTTTTATTAAAGTTTCTTTTTTACTAGGATACCAACTTCCCGCGTGTGATGCTTTTCTTACGACCAAACTTATCACCTTACCATAAATAACATTTATTGAGAAATATATATACTTTCATCTGTTAATTACTAATTTGAAAGAATTATTAAATTATTTTTAATACCTCTTATTAAGATGACTGAAGAAAAAGAATCTCCTATTTCACTGGAGGATATAGACGAAAAAGATATCCCAGAAAAAATCCCAACTAAATATATTAATAATCGCGTTATTGTTTTTAATCCGCTATATGCTTCATATTTGTATGTAAAACAAAAGTTTTTTGGGTCTCCTCTTGGTATAAGCAAACCTCGATTAGAATATTTTTCAAAACCTTCGGAATTATCCCTAATTGAAGCGTTATATCTGTTAAAAAACGATAAAATTACTATTTACGACCCTAACTTAGATAAGTACTACACATATGATGAATTTTACGAAGTAAGTAAAAAAAATCACTATAAATTTGAAGAAAAATATGTAATTTATCAGGATTTAAGAAAAAAAGGGTATATCCCCCGACCCGGTTTAAAGTTTGGTGCTGATTTTGTAGTATACAAAAAAGGACCGGGATTAGAACACTCACCGTTTATAGCTCATGTTTTACCGCATGACGCAAAAATAACCGCGATTGATATGGTACGGGCTGGGCGTTTAGCTACATCCGTAAGGAAGAAGTTTGTCATCGCTAATCCTCTAACTTTGAGTTACTACTTCTTTGAATGGTTCAAACCCTAAACCAGAAAAAGCCAATAAGTACTGTAATTCTTCTATTAATGTTGAATTTTGTAAACTAAATTTACTGACTCCTTATCAATATCTTTCCTTAGCTTATCAATTGGCTCAAAATCTTCATTAGGAACATAGTGGCTAATTCGCATTATCTCCTTGAGGACTTCGTCACATTTTCTATCGTTCATAATAAAACCCTGTTTTATAAGCAATTTGCTTTTATTGTGTAAGAGAAGAATAACCTTGATGAGCCCTAGCATTTTTTTACTAGTCGTAAAATTATCGACCTCATTGAAAGCGTTTTGGATGAAAAAAGCATTTCTTATAAGATTTGCCGTAAATAGTTCTAATTTTTGATCCTCAGCTAAGTTCTTCTGTCCAAGCAGTTGGGTAATGTATTTTAGATCGTTTTCCGTTGCTAATATCTCATTTACTTGCTTTCTACACTCAGACCAATCTAGCTTAATATCAAACCAATTTTTATCTATCTTCTCCCACCAATCTGCCAAATACTCAGGGTAATTTGAATAAGAATTTATCCAACTAATAGCAGGATAATGTTTTAGATATGCTAATTTGGGATCTAAAGCCCATATTCCTTGGACAACGCGTTTTGTAGCGGATGTTACTGGCTCACTAAAATCACCTGCGGGAGGAGATATTGATCCAATAATAGTTATAGATCCTTTTCTTCTTTTTCCTTTAGGATCGTGGCCTTGAGTTGTAATAACTCCAGCTCGTTCATAGAAACTTGATAATTTCGAAGGTAAATAAGCAGGGTAACCTTCTTCGGCAGGCATTTCCTGTAATAACCCTGAGATTTCTCTTAAAGATTCAGCCCATCTTGATATACTATCAGCAATAACAGCAACATCGTACCCCATATCTCTGTAATATTCAGCGATTGTTATACCTGAGAAAAGACTCGCTTCACGGGCGGACACGGGCATATTTGAAGTATTTACAACAAGGACGATACGGTCCAGTAACGGTCTTCCAGTATCAGGATCTATAGTTTCACTGAACTGTTTAAGGAAGCTGGCAATTTCATTTCCAGGTTCCCCGCACCCTATGAATACAATTAAATCTGCACTGCAATATTTAGCTATATTTTGTTGGATAATTGTTTTACCAGTTCCAAATCCTCCTGGAACCGCAAAAGTACCACCTTTAGCTACGGGAAATAGTAAATCTATTATTCGCACACCAGTCAATAAAGGCTCGCTAGGTTGCTCTTTTTCACTAAAAGGTTTTCTCTTTGTAACTGGCCATTTTTGTAGCATGCAAAAAGATTCTTCTTTGTTATCCTTTTTTAAATTATAGATATCATCAATAATGGTATATTCTCCTTCTTCTTCGATAAAAGATAATACACCTGATTTTCCAGGTGGTACCATTATTTTATGATTTAACATAGAAGTTTCTTGAACAATTCCAATCTCATCACCACTAAAAACTGAATCATTTGTTTTTCTTGTTGGAATAAAATGCCACTTTTTGGTTCTTGAAAGAGATGGAAATTCAAGCCCTTTATTTATTCTTCCCTCTTGAAAAAAATCGAATGTTAAGTCTAATGGTCTTTGTATTCCATCAAAAACATTTGCTAATAATCCAGGTGCTAATTCCATAGACAATGGTTCTTGAAGACTGAAAACTTTTTCGTTCAATCTAATACTATTAGTGTTTTCAAAGGATTGGGCAATAATGCGGTCTGAGTATATTTGAATTACCTGACATAAAAAGTTATGATTGCTTATTTTAATTAAATCGTTAAGTCTTACATAGTTTTCTAAGCCCTTTATTTCAACTAGTGATCCGTTAACCGCAGAGATAAACCCCTCTTTGGAATCATTAATAGCTATAACCATTTTCAATATCTCTAAAATTTATATTTTTTACTATTTTAAATATTATAATGATCGAGTTCCGCAGATTGGACATTTTTTTACAGATTTGGGAATCGTTAATCCACACGTTTTACATTTTTTGATTACTTCTTTTAATTCAAAAACCTTGCCGCAAGTAGGACAATTTTTCTTATAACCAGTAATAATCATCCCACAGTTTTCGCATTTATTTATAAGAGATTTACGGTATTTAAAATTTAGGTCTATGTTTCTTAATTTTTTTTGCTGCAATAACTCAGAATCTGTTTCAATTTTCAATTCTATTTTTCGGGGAGGACGTTGAATTTTATTTCGTTCTTTATCAGGATACAGTTCAGAATAAATAGTTTTTTTTTTTTTTGGTCTAAAGAACATTCCCAGAATAATTAAAGACATAAATCCGAGTAGCAATAGTATAATAATTAGTTCAATCCCAATTATAGTTAAAATATAAAAGAGGATGATAACAAAAACCAAATAAATGATCAGAAGTATTATCTTAACAAACTTTCCTCTTTGGTGTGAATCTTTTTCATTGTAAACTCCTTTATTCTCGTTTTTCATTATACAATTTCCTACTTACAAATCAAAATTATTCTCAGCTACATATATTTTTTGGAAACTAGTTTTTCTGCTTCAATTATGTCCTTTTGGGTTATTTCTGATTCGATTTCTTTATCTATTTCTTCAGATATAACATCTTTGATACTACTTACTTTGAAGATAATTACTGAATAGGTATCGTCTAAATAAAAAGGTACGTAGTTTACACCACTACCTTGATAAAATTTAAAGAAAAATTCATAGAAATGAAGCCTGATAGCATTTATAAACACTAATAATCCCTCAAGTAAAATTACAATCATATTACCAAATATTGAACCAACTATGTTAATGATTTCGGAACCAATATCAGTACCTTGAACTAAATTACCCATTGCTGTGATTGCTATCATTAATGATATGTGTGCTAGCGCTAACGCTAATAATCTTATATATGATGCAACATTGCTCATGATTGATAACAGCGTTTCAAATGTTTCCATTGTACCCTCACCGATAAGACTTCCTACAGATTCTTCTTTCAAATAAGAAATACGGAATATTTTACCTAATGGTTTTAATACTATTAATAATATCCCTGGAACTAATGGTAATAATAGAGGGTAAGGGGGCTCTAACCAGGCGTAAATATCAAATCCATATGTGAAAATTAAAATAGTTCCTCCAGTTAATAAAAATATTTTAATTAAAGAATCTGTGAAACCTAAGAATTTTCTTTTTAGTTTCCAATAGTTCAAAAATTGAATAAACCAACCCAAATTAAGATGAAACACTCCAACTAAGACAGCAAACTTAAAAACTGACATTATATTATCCAAGGGATTATACAAAGTAATATTCAATATAGGAATCGTAAGAGGTTCTAGATGCATGTAGACTGTACTAAATAACTTAATTTCATTCATTCCAAAAAATTCTCCATATAGAAATCCAACTATTACGGCTCCAATACCACAATATAGAATGATCCAGCAAAAATTTATAAAATCTTTTCCTTTCTTGTTTCTATATCTTATTGCACCAATTAAACCCGCAATAATCAAAACGAGACCATGTCCGATATCCCCAAACATTAACCCAAACAAAATTGGAAATGTTATTGCAATAATTGGGGTAGGATCGATTTCTGAATACGCAGGAACTCCATACATTTTAGTAACTGTTTCAAAAGGTCTAACTAAGAAATTATTCCTCATTACTGTAGGAGCAGAATTTCTCAAATCTTTTTTTTCTCTTTCTTTTTCCTTTTCTTTACTTGATGGTTCTCCATTTGTAGTGGTTTCTTCTTTTGAATCTTTAAGTTTCCCAGAATGTACGTGATCCTTATCCTCTTTCAGATTTGCAATTTTATGTTTTGTAATGTCGATTGAATCGATTGTAATTTTATCTTGAAATTTATCAATCAAACCTTGTTGAATCTCTTTTTCTTTTCCTTTAGGTAAGAAAAAGCTCAAACTTGATCGATTTAACGATAGTTCTTCATATTGGTGTGAAACCCAGTTATATTCTTCTAGATTTTTTACTATCTCATGAGCCGCAGCAAACAAAGGGAGATGATCGTCCCTCAATCTATCTAATTCCTTTTGATTTTTATTTAAAGAAGTGATAACAAACTTGATTTCTTTTGCTATTCGAGGAAAGTTTATCCCATCTGAGAGTAAATATTTTTTTAAAATCGGTACCTCTTCAGCGTGAATTATCCGTATCTTTTCTCTAAAATCTTCCTCGTATTCCTTGGGATAGATTATAAAAAATGCTATTCTTTCATTGCTTAAATAGTCGTAATGCAGAAAATTTGGAAAATGAGAAAATTCAAAGATATTTTCGATATTTTCTAAATTCTTTGCGAATGTTGTAAAGGCTTTAAATTCTAAAACCTTGAATTTCATTAATTTATCTCGCGTCAACTGGTATTTCTCTAAAAAAAGATAACTTCCATGGATTGTATTGATTTTTTCTAGTTCAATTTCAATAGAAATACGACTACTTTTTAACTCGTTAATACGATTTGAATAATAATTGATTTCATCTACGAGTTGGTTTATTAAATCGTTTTTATCTTTCACTTCAAATTTTTTCCTCTCATCAGGTTTAAAACTTAATTTTTGGAAATCAGATTCTGTAATATCAAGATTTTTAAATAAAGATTCAACACTCTGACTTAATTTATTAATCCTCTCAAATAAAACATCATCTTTTTCAAATTTCACACTTTCTTCAGGTTTAGTTTTAATATGAACCAAACTGAGTTGAGATAGATGTTGGAGGAGGAGATCTCTGTAATTTTGATTAACATTAACCCTGAATAATACCATAGCACTTTTTTCTGTCATTTTTTAATCACTTCAAATTAAATTTCTTTAGTTATCAAGTCTTTTGTATTCTTTAAACGAACATAGTTTTCTCTTTCGTTTTCTTCTAATATCTCTTTTATTTTTTTAATTTCGAATTGTAACTCAGGAATAATCACATTTTTTAATCCTCTAATTCTTCGGTTTATTTTCTTATAAGACAGAGATATCTTTAACATTATATCTTCTAATTTTGCAAAAATAATAAGTTGTTCAAAAAATTTCTCTAAAACTATTATTAAATCATCAAGGTAATTACTTGAATTTTCAAACGAATAAGCAGGGAGTAATTCCTCTTTTATTAATTCATATTCAATTACAGGAATTAACGACCCAATCTTTTTAAAATACTTTACATCTATCGTAGGTTTGTACTGAAGTTTACTCAACTTGCTGATTAAATTAAAGTCTCTTTTTCCCATTTCTTTATAAGTTTGATGAAGTTTAATCATAGTTTCTTTGTATAAATCGATAAAAATTTCACGATTCTTTATATAATTGTCCCAATTTTCTTTGATCTCAACCATTAATTGCTCTAATTTAAATTTTAAAAAGTTTTCACCCTTGACCGCAAAATTTAGTCTCTTCTGTAGCGAGAGTAGATTAGTTTTGGTGGGCCGGAATTCACGAAAGGACGCCTTTAGTTACACCTCTCCAGTATAATATTTATCGATTAATTCTTGGTGAATCCTAAATAATTGGTGCCTTGGTATATGAGATAGAGCCTTCCAAGCAAGATCTAGTGTTGAATTAAAATCTCTTTCTTCAGTATAACTTTGATTTAAAAAAATTTGTTCGAAAACTTCTCCAAATTTCAATAAGGCTTTCTGATTAAAACTTAAGCCATCTTCTCCAACAATCGATATAAGGTCTCTGACTTCAAGGGCAGCGGAGTAAGAAGATAATAATTGAGAACTAACATCCGCATGGTCTTCCCTAGTAGTATCTTTACCAATAGCGTCTTTCATTAACCGGGAAATAGAAGCTAGAACCTCTAACGGAGGATAAATTCCTTTTTTGTCTAAATTTCGATTTAGAACTAATTGACCTTCAGTAATATATCCAGTAGTGTCCGGAATAGGGTGGGCTATATCTCCTCCGGGCATAGTTAGAATCGGAATTTGTGTTATAGTTCCCTTTTTACCTTTAATTTTTCCTGTTCTTTCATAGAGAGATGCAAGATCAGTATATAAATATCCGGGATATCCTTTCCTGCTAGGAATTTCTTCTTTAGCAGAACTTAACTCTCTTAGCGCTTCTGCGTAATTGGTCATGTCAATTAAAATTACGAGAACATGCATGTCTTTTTCAAATGCAAAATATTCTGCTGTAGATAAAGCTACACGAGGAACAATTAATCTTTCCATTATTGGATCGTCAGCAAAGTTGATAAATGAAATAATATTCTGAATGTTTCCACTCTCTTGAAAACGCTTCATGAAAAAAATTGCTTCATCTTGGATGATTCCTATACCACAAAAAATTATGAGGAAAGGTTCTTCGGTTAATACTTTGGCTTGAGTAACAATTTGGGCTGCTAATAAATTATGAGGCATCCCTTGATCACTAAAAATGGGGAGCTTTTGCCCTCTAATTAATGTGAAAAGGCCATCAATAACAGAGATTCCTGTTTGGATTACTTCTGAAGGATATTCTCGAGCAAATGGATTAATAGGTAAACCGTTTATATCTCTTTCTATTTCAGTTAAAATTTCAGATTCTAATACCTGTTTTGTATTGATATCGATCGGTTTTCCTAAGGAGTTGAACACTCTTCCAAACATATCACTAGAAATTTTTATTTTAAATGAATCTTCAGTGAAGGTAATGGTAGAATTTTCTGAAGATAGTCCAGCTGTATCCTCAAATACTTCGATAGTTATCGTATTCTCGTCCATTTTCACAACTTGTCCCGTACGTTCTTTACCATCGTCCGTTTTGATTTTAACGATCTCACCATATTGCACATCATGTTTATTATCTAAAAACACTAAAGGTCCAATAATTTTTTTTATCTTCCTATAAATTACGCTCATTTTTTCTTAAAAACTCCATGTAATAACTTTAAAGTTTCTATTTCATGAATCAGTTTACTTCTTAATTTTTCTAATTGTTTAAAATCATCGTTAGGAACCGACCGCCCTATTCTAAGGATATCATTTATAACTTTAAGTTCTTTGATTTCTTCGATCAAAAATCCTTGACTTATTAATTGTATACCTTCGTTATACAGTAATAAAATAAGTTTCACAAATCCAATTAATTTTTCAATCCCTGTAAAGCAGTCAATTGAATCAAATGCGTTTTGAATTAGAAAGCCATTTCTTGTTATTCTTGCAATAAAGAGGATAAATTGTTGATTTTCAGGTAAATTTTCTTCACCTACTAATTGGACTATATTTTTTAGTTCATTCTCTTGAGAAAGAATGTTATTTATTTGTTTTCTACACTCATACCAATCTATATCTATTTCAGGCCAATAAATATCTCTTTCATACCACCAATCAGAAATGGATTCAGGATATTTTGAATACGAATTTAGCCAATTTATTGCTGGGTAATGCTTGGAGTAAGCTAAATTTGCGTCTAATGCCCAAAATGCTTGAACAAAACGCTTAGTTGTTGAAGTTACAGGTTCACTGAAATCTCCTGAAGGGGGTGATACTGAACCAATAATAGTTAAAGAGCCATAATTCTCTTTTCCTAAATCTTCTTCACCATAAATATTGACAATTCCGGCTCTTTCATAAAAACTAGAAATTTTCGAGGGTAAATACGCGGGATAACCTTCTTCAGCGGGCATTTCTTCTAATAGTCCAGAGATTTCTCTCAAGGATTCTGCCCACCTTGAAGTACTATCAGCTAAAACGGCAACATCGTAGCCCATATCTCTGTAATACTCTCCAATAGTAACTCCCGAAAAAATACTAGCCTCTCGGGCAGAAACAGGCATATTTGAAGTATTCGCAATAATAATAATTCGCTCCAGTAACGAATGACCAGTCTTAGGGTCAGTGATTTCAGAGAATTGTTTTAAAACATCTGCTATCTCGTTTCCTCTCTCTCCACAACCTATATAAACGACAACATCAGCATTACACCATTTTGCTAAAGATTGTTGAATAACAGTTTTACCAGTTCCAAAACCACCAGGAACCGCAACCGTTCCTCCTTTGACTATTGGAAATAATAAATCTATCACCCTCATTCCTGTTACTAGTGGTTCTTGAGGATATGTCCGTTCTTTATATGGTCTATGTTTAGTAATAGGCCATTTCTGAATCATATTATAGGATTTTTCTTTTGATCCTCTTTTTAATCGATAAATTTCATCAATTACAGTATATTCTCCTTCCTCTGCTATATAAGTTATTTTTCCAAAAACACCTACTGGAACTATTATTTTATGTTCAATAAGTTGAGTTTCTTGAACAACTCCTATAACATAACCCGTACTTACAAATTCATCAGTCTTCCGTAAAGGCTTAAAAGCCCATTTTTTCTCTCTTGATAAAGAAGGAATATCTACACCTCTCTCTAAAAAACCACCCTCTTCTGACTTTAAAAAAGTTGCTTCGAGTGGTCTTTGGATACCATCAAAAATTTTACCTAATAATCCCGGACCTAATTCCATTGATAGAGGTTCTTGTAAACTTATAACTTCTTCATTTAGTTTTAAATTAAAAGTGTTTTCAAACACTTTTGCAATCACATGATCAGAATAAATTTGGATTACTTCACCTAAAATTTTATGCTTAGATTCTCTTATTAAATCGTGAAGTCGAACTTGATCCTCCAAGCCCTTAATCGCTATTAAGGTTCCATTTATAGATGAAATGTATCCGGGTTTAATTTTTTCTTTAGTTTCATTCATAATCCTTTAAGTAATTATCTATAGCTAATTTTTGATTTTGTATAAATTGAACATAATCGTTTTCAAGCTTTTTAATATCTGATTCTGAATCTGAAAAAATCTTTGAAAACTCTATCTCTATAATTGAAGAGTTTTTTTTTAACTGATTTTCAATCGTATAATTATAAGAAATATTTGCTGACAATACAACGCAAATAAAACCACCTGTGAAATTTTTCTCTGATTTCTTTATCAAAACCTTATTCTTAAAGATTTTTTCTATTAATTCTGCATTTTTACCAAAAAAGTCATAATCTCTTGAATTTAAGATAATCATTATCTCAGGTGGTTTATCAATAATATATTTAATATTTTCAAGAGTTTTTAGTATAAAATTAGTGTACCCTGAATAATTGTTTTTTATTTTATCATTTATCAACTCTGTTACGTCAGAAATAAGCTCTAACTTTAACTTATTTTTTGATTTCAACACTTCTTCTTTAATTTTTAAAAGAGTGGAAGATAAAGAACTATTTAATAATTTGTTGAAGGTTTCGTTAAAGTGTGCTTTCATCTTTAAAGAACTATCCCTAGTTCTCTCCTTGTTTTTTTTCTTAGCTTCTGCTATTTGAAAGAGAGTTTGTTGATTGATGTTCTTTATGTCATTTTCTGCTTGGTTAATTAAATACAACCCTAATTTCCCAAACCTTCCCCTAATTTCTTGTCCTTCACTAATGGCTAATCACCTTTATTTAAATAATTTCCTCTATTAACTCATGAATCCTATCAAAAATTTTATCGTGATTTCTAATATCTGGTTGAAAGATATCGGGTAAGAGATATATAAAAGGAGTCCTATTATTAGTCTTAAAATCCATAATATATTCAAGAACATCATCAGGTAACTCCATATTGATAATAATCATTACAATTAACGGTTTTTTTATTAAATTCTCGAAATTTTTGATAAATTCTTCCTTAGTATTGGCTATAGTCCCTTCAATACCTAGAAGACCAAACAAAGAGACTATCTCGTCATAACCAATCACATGTATTTTTGCTTCCGGCATTAAAAATCAAAACCTAATTTTTCAAATATTAAACTCGATAATCCTTCTTTATTCTCTTGGTAGTAATTTTCGATCTTATTACATAAATTCTTTAATAATTCTTCAAAATTTTCAGAATTCTCATTAACTTCTTTCGAGACTTTAGCTAGCGCCTCGTTAATAATTTCTTGATTTTTATAAATTGTATTTTCCATTTCTTTTTCTTGAGAAGTCCTTGCTTTTCGGATATCTTCTAAACTTTCTTTTTTAGATTTCTCAATTAAATCATCGTAAATTTTTTCGATTTCTTCAACCCATTTAAAAATTTCCATTATTCTAGAACCTCATTACTATTTTTTACTTATTAAATGACTAATTTCATATTTATAACTTTTTTAATACTTTAAACTTCTTGTGAATGATTTTAATTACTCTAGGTAGTATATCAAACTTGATCTCTTTTTCTTTTTTTATAAGGACTTCTAAAATTTTGGATATTGTGGAAAAGTCAATATCATCTATTTTTATTTTAAATTTCTTGAAATAATAAGTAATATAAAATTGTTCAATTGACCTAATTATGTGTTTAGTGTCAATTTTTAATGTAATAAAAATTTGGTCTGCTTTCGTTATATTCTTAAGATACAAATCCACAATTGAGAGAAAATCCTCAGGATTATCTTGATTTAATAAATATTTTAGTTTATCCTCATTTAAAAATAAATAATTATCTACTAAAAATTGTGATAATAATTTTTTATCAATTCTATTTTTAATTCCTCTATAAATCAAATTTAAATTATAAATCTCAGTTTTGTACTTCACAAATAATGAGATCATTATTTTTTCTTTTTTATCTAAATTCTTTACTTGCTCATTGAGATGATTAAAATATAATTGATCCAAAAAAGCCTCTAAAACAAATATTTCTTTATTTTTCTTAAAGTAAAGAAGCCCTTCTCTAATGGGGATATTATATAAAGATTTTTTAAGATATATTTGAATCTCATCTACAGTGGTGAGTTTAAGCAAATCCTCGATGAATTCTGTATTGTCTAAATAGACTTCAACCAAAAAATTAATGTTACTTCTTCTTTCCTCTTGTTTCATGCCTATAATTAAACTGATGATTACTTGTTTGATATTTTGAATTTCGAATTTCATTAGGTAGTTTCTTAAGAAATTTCTCATGTTTATAGGAGAAAACTGTTGAATTTTGCCAATTAGTTGAATATAATTATTAAATAGAACTCCTTCAATTTCCTCTATAGTAAATTCCTTTACCTCTATATTTGGATAAAAGGGTTTTATAGTTTCTATAAAAGTTTCAATATCGTAAATAGTCTTCAATCTGCTTAAAGTATCATCATCAATTATTAAATTTTTCAGATAATCGATCTTGATGAACGTATAGCTGTATGATGGGATTATAATACTCAGCAAAAATCACCTAACTCTAAAATTTAAATAATAAACGAAATTATATCGGCGTAGGGATTTTTGTCCAGAGTAAGATTGCTACAATTAAACCATACACAGCTAAAGCTTCGCACAAAGCGACAATTAAAAATGCCTTAAAAAAACTTTCTTCTCTCTCGGATAAGGACGATATGGCTGCTGTACCTACTGTTCTTATAGCCATAGCACTTCCTAATACTGACGCAGCAAGAGCTATTGCTGCTGAAACTGCTAATATTGCTGCTGTTGGGGAATTATAGTAATCAAAACTAGTCTCTGTTTGTGCTGCTACCAGCGTTATGACGCCATCTACGCTTAGGAATACAATTAGCACAAGTACTAATTGGAATAATCCGAGCAAAATATAAAATTTCTTCTTTCCATTCATAGAATTCACTACTTTTACTTGTTTTTATAAATATTATTTTAAAATAGAATAGTAAAAGTATGTGTATAAATTTTTCTACTTTTTCCTATAAATTGGAAATTTGCTAAAAAATAAATAAACTAGTTCTCTATAATCAAGAATCCAATTTAGGGGTATTTAAATCTCATTGGTATAACAATACTCTGATTAGATCTGCAACATCATGGACTTTATCAGCCATTGATTCTAAAAGCGAGATACTATCTCTAACCCTCATTAGTGTTTTGATGTCTTCAACATTAGAGTATAAGAATTCAAGAAATTGCCTGTAGGTTCTGTCGATCTCGGATTCACGTTCATGAATAGTCGTAGTATTCTCAAAAACTATATCTGGTTTATCTCTTAAATTCCTTATCGCAGTTTTTAAAATATCAACCATCTCCATAACTTGGTTTAATAATTTATGATATTTCTTTTTAATTTCTTTAGCAACCTTTCCCTCCATTTTAATATTAGTCAACATATCAACAAATTCAAGAGGATAATTAATGATATTATCCATTCTCAGAACTAAATTTACGTAATCCCCAAGATTAAGGGCTTCTGCTTCTGAAAAGTTTTGTATTAGTTGAATTTTTAACTCATCCGCATTCTCCTCTGACAAAACCATGGAGACTCTCTTCTTTTCCAAAGCTTCCTTATTACTCTCGAAATCTTCAGCCCAGACAGTGTAAAACACCCCCATATCGCTAGTAACGCTATAAATTATTCTAGAATGCTCTATGAGAAGCGTAATTATTTCTTCTTTAACCTTTCTAGTAGATGACATTTTAAGAGACACTAAATTATAAATATTCTATGATTATAATATGATTAAATAAATAAAAATCATCAGTTTTTAAGGAAATTTAATTAAAAAAGATTAATAGCTTCTATTATTTATAGGAATTATAATGGATTTTGAATCATATCTATTTAAATCCATTATTTTTAGAATTTGATAATAATGGTGTATTTACCTAAAATGGGATTAAAGTCTAAAATAGAAAAATGGCGTAAATATTCTGAAATGTCTGATTTAGGGATCATATCTCGCCGAAAATTTTTTAACAACGCCTTTGACGGAGCTTTGACTTGTGCGGGTATAGTAAGTGGATCCTTCATAATCTTCCTCGCAAATCCGCTTCAAAATGTAAGCTCAACGATTATCGTAATAACAGGTTTTTCCACGGCTTTAGCAATAGGTATAAGTGGTCTCTGGGGGGCGTTTCTCTCTGAAGAAGCCGAACGAAAGAAGAAAATTAGTGATTTAAAGAAAGAAATGGTAATTTTTGAGGAAGAACAGAAAGGAAAGGATCCCTTAGAAAAGATTGAGATTCAAAAAGCAATGATCACTCCCATTAAAATAGAATCTACAAATCAATACAATAAAGATTCTCAAAAGGAAAAAAAAAGGAAAAATCGTGACAATAAGTCGTTAATCGAGCAATCAGAAAGATTTGCGACCATCGTTGCATCCTTAGTAGACGGAGGTGCTCCTGTTTTAGGATCAGTTCTCCCATTATTGCCATTTTTCTTTGGTACAACATTATCATTGTTTCATTTTCTCATTTCTTATGCCGTATTGGTATGTATATTAGTTTATTTAGGAATCTTCCTCGGCAAAATTTCTGGTGGTGGTCATTTAAAATATATTATACACCTAGTTACTGCGGGCATCACTACTCTAATCGTCTCTCTACTGCTAGAATTAGCGATCTCTCCTTAAGTTAGCTTTTCACTAAAATAAATTTTATTATTTTTCAAGCATTATGCATATAAGTGATAATAACAAAATGGGAATAAAGAGGAAATAGAATCTCAGAT